>NZ_JANION010000047.1:0-68555 GCF_024610815.1 Mixta sp. | reverse complement strand
GAGCGCAATCAACACCAGATCGCGACCGGCGATGCGCCATTCGTAGCCGGGATAGTGCGGCAGTTCGCGCAGCATCGGCGCCGGCACCGCTTTTTTGGCGATGCCCGGCGGCAGCGGTTTGCCGCGCGCCAGGTTTTTCGCAATGCCGGGCGGCAGCGCCGAATAGCCGGTCAGCCCGTGCGATACCGCCAGCCGGCGTGCATCGCGGTAATCGAGATTGAGATGCAAGCCCTCTTCTTCCTGTTGATACTCCCCGTGCTTGTTTTTGCCATTGCCTTGATGACCATGACCATGGCCGTTGCCGTGACCGTGACCGGGATCGGCATACAGCGGCGCGCTCAGCAGCAGCACGCTCAGCGCCAGCAGCGGTTTTATCGTGGTAGTGCGCATACTTTTCTCCTGACTGTCAGTTTACGCAGCGATTATAGGTAATTTCAGGCAAAAACAGCGTGGGCGGAACGCGTTTTTATCCGAAAGTTAGCGCCACCCTTTGTTTGTGAGGAAATACGTAAACAGGCTTATCGGCTATACTTGTCTTCTGGAGAAAAAGTACCTTCGGTAGGCGCGCGAAAGGAGCTAACCATGTTGATAGGATTTGTGCTTTTAGTCAGCGCCTGTGGCCACGATGCCTGTGATGCCCTGCCGGTTACCGAACATATCTACCCCACGCAGGCGGCCTGCGAACATATGGCCTGGCGCATTAAGCAGCGCCGTCCCAATGCGGTTTTGATCTGTGGCGAAGTTCGTCGGTAAGCTAACGTAAAAATCCCCTTTTCTGCCGCTTAGCCGGTTGCTATCCGGCAGTAAACGGGTCAAAATATGAGCTGTTTTCGCATTAACTAACATCGTTGTGAATCCCATGAAAACCCGTAAGCCCCGTCGTCCTAACGGACGGTGGATTTATTACATTCTGCATGACGGTATTCTCTGGCCCTGTCCGGTGCGTTGGGAATGGGAAAGCGGTTACGGCGGCTGGCTGCCGTTCTATTTTTCCCCCACGCTGGAATTTGTGGTTGGCGATCCCGCTAAAGCCTGGCGCGTTCCCGGATCGGGTCATCATCCCGCCCGGCGTCAACGTTGGCCGGAAGCAGCCTGATTCAGGCTGCTGTTTATTGCGTACCGCTGCCGCAACCCGTGCAGCGGTTTCATCCCCGCCCTTTCTTCCTGCTGCAGATAACGCACCTGCTGCGTTTCAGCCTCCCGGTTGTTACCGCTGCCCGTTAATAAATATTTCCCGCTATTCGCCTGCCTTTATTTGACTTAGCTCAGATGTACAACACATTGTTAACACTAATCTTTTAAATAAGAGAACAATTGACTCAGGTAATATTTAATGGCATAAAGCCATAAAATTTAAGCGATTATCTTTTTATCGGCGAATTAAATAACGCCGCGCTTTTCTCTCTTTTTTATTTTTCGCTGCCGCCTTATTGGCTGGCGACGCGCTTGCTGTTTTTAGGGCTGATATTTAATGACGACACAGACAGGGATGTTATTCTCTCATCCGGCGCGCAGCGGCGTCGCCTGTTCCGCGCTGCTGCTGCTGACGCTTATCTTTACCATCACCGGCGCGCTAAGCCAGCCGCTGCATAAGGTGGTTAATCAGCTGCTGATTCTGCTGCCGCTGCTCTTTACGCTGGTTCAGGTGAGGCGTCCGCTGCCGCGCAACGCTCTTGCCTGCGTACCGCTGCTGCTTATCGCACTGCATATTACGCTGTCGCTGTTCGCCTGGTTCGAATATGGCGCCGCCTTCAGCTACGGCTTCGCGCTGAGTATTTTAAACAGCGACTGGCGAGAATCCTGCGCCATGATGACGCTTTACTACCGCTGGGGCGTGGTTTTCCTGCTGTTGACGACCGGACTGTTTCTTGCAGTCAACCTGCTGCCGCGCTCGACGCATCCCCGTTTCCGCAAGCTGCCTTTTCTGCTGCTGCTGACCTTTGTCGCCGCCTACAGTCTGCAGGCCATTGCGCATAATCTGCGCAAAAACGCCACCGAAAGCGTGTTGCAGCGCATCGTGGCCGATATGCCGTTCAGCAATCTCAACGCTTTTCTCCAGGCCGCGCGCGATAAGGCGATTATCGCGCAGGTGTCGCAGCGGGTGCCGCATTACAACCTGACGGTTGCCGATACTTCGGTAAACACCTGGGTACTGGTGATTGGCGAATCGGCGCGCGTCGGCAATATGGGCATCTATGGTTATCCGCGCGACACCACGCCGCAGCTCCAGCAGGAGTCCTCTCGTCTGCTGCTGTTTACCCAGGCGATCGCTGGCGCGCCGGTCACGGCGACGGCGGTGCCGCTGGCGTTGAGCGCCGATCGGGTGGAACGGCACAATATTGACGCCTACTCGGACAATATTATTAATATCGCCAACCAGGCCGGGCTAAAGACCTTCTGGTTCAGCAAACAGGGCATGTACGGCGACTACAGCAACGCCATTACCGGCATCGCCATGAATGCCGCAGAACGTCAGTGGCTGGATGATGACTATGACGGTTCGCTGCTGCCTGCGTTTAAACAGGCGCTGGCGCAGCCGGGAAAAAAGCTGATCGTGCTGCACCTTTACGGCAGCCATGAACCGGCCTGCACGCGCTATCCACAGCAGCAGGCGGCGTTTGCCGACGCCGATGATAAAGATAGCTGTTACGACAACAGCATTCACTACACCGACGCGCTGCTGGGGCAAATCTTTGACCAGCTACGCGACAGCCCCGCCTCCCTGCTTTATTTTTCCGATCACGGCCTGGAACGCCATCCGCATGATCGGGTGGTTTACCGTCACGGCGGCGTACGTCCTTCGCAGGCGGCTTATCAGGTGCCGATGTTCATCTGGTACAGCCCGGCGATCTCCGCAACAAACCTGACCGGCAAGATCAATGTGCCCTGGTCAACGGTGGATAACTATTCCCTGATGCAGCGCTGGCTCGGCGTGCGCGTCGCTGACGCCGACAGCCTGTCGGTGAAGCAATGGATTGCGGAGAAAACCGCAGCGCAGATGCCGGTGCGGGTGATGGACACCACCGGCAAGATCTACCGTTTTAGCGATCTCGCGCCGGAAAAATGGGACGATTAAGGAAAGTCAGCTAACGTGTGGCGGTCGCGGTGAAAAACCCGACCGTATAAAACGCGTCGGGAAAAGTTTCCATACCACACGGGGAAAAGCCATCAAACAATGGCAAACTGAAGCGCAACGCCACATCACCAGCGGTGCGAACGTAATGTAACACAATCTTAACTATGCATATATTAAGAAAATGCACTGAAACGCCGTTTCATCTTTTATAATCAATCACATCGGACCACAAACCTTCCCCCTATCATCTCACCATGCAAAATATTGATAAGCTAAGCTACTGAAGATTTAACGACGCTGTTTGGGTTATGCGCAGCATGATTAGCAGGTTTGCCTTTGTCGATACAGAGCATGTCTCTGTGACAACCATCGAATACCTTCTCTTTTTAACAGCAACTCGCTCAGCATTATTCAGTTTTCATAACGATGCGCCGGGCGTAAGGTAGCCGAATCAAAAACATCCCTGTCAGTAAGGAGCGGTTATGTCATTTTCACCTGAAACCCACGCGATTTCGCGTAACCCAGCCAGCGGTGAAATTCTCTCCGCCCGGCCTTATATCAACGAACAGCAGGTAGATGCGGCGATTGCTGCTAACCACCAGGCGTTTCAGCAGTGGCGCCGGCAACCGGTCGCGGCGCGAGCGGACAAACTGCGCGCGCTGGCTGACGTTATTCGTCGCCGCAGCGAAGAAATGGCGCAAACCATCACCGCAGAGATGGGCAAGCCGATCCTGCAGGCGCGCGGCGAAGTCGAGAAATCGGCCCAGCTGTGCGAATGGTATGCCGACAATGGCCCGGCAATGCTCTCCACCGAGCCTACGCAGGTGGAAAACAACCAGGCGGTGATTGAATACCGCCCGCTCGGTCCGGTACTGGCGGTCATGCCGTGGAACTTTCCACTCTGGCAGGTGCTGCGCGGCGCCGTTCCGATCCTGCTGGCAGGCAACAGCTACCTGCTGAAGCATGCGCCGAGCGTGATGGGCTGCGCGCTGCTGACGGAAGAGTTCTTCCGCGAGGCAGGCTTCCCGGCACAGCTGTTCTGCGTGATCAACGCCACTAACGCTGGCGTCAGCCAGGCGATTAACGACGCGCGCGTCGCGGCGGTAACGGTGACCGGCAGCGTGCGCGCCGGAGCGGCGATCGGCGCTCAGGCGGGCGCGGCGCTGAAAAAATGCGTGCTGGAACTGGGCGGCTCCGATCCCTTTATCGTGCTGAAGGATGCGGATCTGGATGCGGCGGTAAAAGCGGCGGTCGCCGGACGCTATCAGAATACCGGACAGGTCTGCGCCGCAGCGAAGCGTTTTATCATTGAGCGAGACATCGCCGACGCCTTCAGCGAAAAATTCGTGGCGGCGGTGCAGCAACTGAAGATGGGCGATCCGCGCACCGAAGAGAATAATATCGGCCCGATGGCGCGCTTCGATCTGCGCGACGAACTCCATCAGCAGGTGCTGGCAACGCTGGAGGAAGGCGCGACGCTGCTGGCGGGCGGCGACAAGCTGGCGGGAGAAGGCAACTACTACCTGCCGACCGTGCTGGGCAACGTCACCTCCTCAATGACGGCTTTCCGTCAGGAGCTGTTTGGTCCGGTGGCGGCGATTACCGTGGCGGACGATGCCGAACATGCGCTTCAGCTGGCCAATGACAGCGATTTCGGCCTGATGGCGACGGTTTACACTGCGGATGAGACGCTGGCTGCGGAGATGGCGGCGCGTCTGGAGTGCGGCGGCGTGTTTATCAACGGCTACAGCGCCAGCGACGCCCGCGTCGCCTTCGGCGGCGTGAAGAAAAGCGGCTTCGGACGTGAGCTGTCGCATTTCGGCCTGCATGAATTCTGCAATGTGCAAACCGTCTGGCGCAACCGCCGTTAAACCTGTAAGTTTGCGTCCGGCCTGCGTTCCAGGCGCAAATAAAGCATTAAGAGGGAAGTTTGAAAAAAAGAATCGTTATTCTGCTGCTAATTATCGTAGCAGGCGTGTTCTACTGGCGTTCCACCCTGCGCGTCACGCCGGAAGATCAGGCTTATTACGCGGCAATATTCTGTAACGTCGCCACCCAGCAAACCGATAACTACCTCGGCGGCATGCGCACGATGATCGAAGGTAGCAACAGCGACTATGCGCTGCATCGCAGCCGCTTTAATCAGATCGCCGCCGAGCGGGCCATCACCGCATGGCAAAGTCTGACGGCCACGGATAAAACGCGTCTCGCTTCAGATACGCAGGAATGTCAGCAGGCCATCGTCGAGCGCCTCAAAAAATAAGCGCCAGCAAAAGCTGCGACAGTAAAAAAATAAAGGGCCGTTCGTGAAGCGATCGGCCCTTTTTATTTTTAATGCGTTTTTTCAAACGTGACGCGTGCCGGTATGAACACGAAATTTCGCAAAGAAGGTCAGACAGTAGAGCGCGCAAAGGCCGACCACGACATAAATAATGCGGGAAATAATGGCAGCCTGTCCGCCAAATATCGCCGCAACCAAATCAAACTGAAAAAGACCGACCAGCAGCCAGTTCAGTCCGCCGACAATCAGCAGAATAAGTGCTACATAATCAAGCGCTTTCACAAAACCTCCCGTTGAGGATAATGCTCCCCCTTCGGCAATAAACCGGTTCTTCCTTTTAACCACGTGTCACGCCGGTTTATAACGTTGAGAGAGCAGGTGTATCGCTGAATTAAAGTGTAGCCACTGATCGAAATTTAGCCAATAAGGTGGTGCAACAAAGCGCCGCCACGCAGATAATTAATCAGACTGTAAATAAAAGCGTAACGCGACCCTCTCGCCGCCGATAAATTCTTTTTTCGGTGGCGAAAATAATTAATCGCTTTCCCAGCTTGTCGCTTTCATATCAATAACGAAGCGGTATTTCACTTCGCTTTTCAGCATGCGCGAAAACGCGTCTTCAATTTCTGCGCCGTTAATCAACTCTACATCGGCGGTGATATTGTGCTGACCGCAGAAATCGAGCATCTGCTGCGTTTCAAGAATGCTGCCGATAGACGTGCCGCTGACGCTGAGACGACGGAATACCATCGGGGTGATCGCCGGCGCCGGATGCGGATTTTCCGGGATGCCCACCAGCACCAGATGACCGTTGGCGCGCAGCGTATTCAGATAAGGATTCAGATCGTGCGGCGCCGCCACGCAGTCGAGAATAAAGTCGAGCCGATGCTGCCAGGCCGCCATCTGCTCCGCGTCGCGCGAGATCACCACATGCTGAGCGCCGAGCCGTCGCGCATCCTGCTCTTTGCCGGCGGAGGTAGTGAACAGCGTCACTTCCGCGCCCAGCGCGGCGGCGAATTTCACCGCCATATGACCCAGACCGCCCAGACCGATAACGCCAACCTTATCGCCAGCCTTGACGTTCCAGTGACGCAGCGGCGACCAGGTGGTCACGCCCGCGCACAGCAGCGGCGCCACCGCTTTCAGGTCGAGATTTTCCGGGATGCTGACGACAAAACGGCTGTTGACGATCATCGTCTGCGCATAGCCGCCGCGCGTGGTTTCGCCGCTAACAGCGTCGGTGCCGTTATAGGTCGGCACGAAACCCGCTTCGCAGTATTGCTCCTCCTGCTGCTGGCAGAAATGGCAGTGGCCGCACGAGCCGACCATCACCCCGACGCCAACCAGATCGCCAGGACGGAACGCGCTTACCGCCGCGCCCGCTTCGGCTACGCGGCCGACGATCTCATGGCCGGGCACCATCGGATAGTGGCTGACGCCCCACTCGTTGCGCGCCATATGCAGATCGGAATGGCAAACGCCGCAGTAGAGAATATCGATTTTCACGTCGTCCGCGCGCATCTCGCGCAGCGTCACGCTGCCGGTTGTCAGCGGCCTGTCGGCCGCATGCGCCACTATGGCGTTAATTTTCATGCAAGTCATTCGCTCCGTAAGGTAAACAGATCGGGCGTCGCCCGATTTCAGCGGGCGCCTACTATAGACAGAAGGTTTCCGTTTTGGTAGTAGTCACCTTTTAGGGTCATAGTTACCAAATGGTTACCATATGCCGACAATCGTTGATGGGAAATTATACTTTTACGCCGATTCAGAGCCGCGCCGTCTGATGGAGCTGTTCGCCGTGAAGTGGACCACGATGGTGATCCATGCGCTTTATCACTGGCCGGGCGGCAAATGTCGTACCGGCGAACTGCAACGCAGCCTACAGGGAATATCGAAAAAGATGCTGATCCAGACGCTGCGCGAAGTCGAGCAGCGTGGCCTGGTGCGGCGGCATGTTTACAACATGGTGCCGCCGAAGGTGGAGTATCAGCTGACCGAACTGGGCTGGACATTCGCCGAGCCGATTGAACAGATGTATCAGTGGGGGCTGGAGAACAAAGCGGCACTGGACGCAATGGAGGCGGCGCTGCGGGCCAGCCGCAGCGAGCACGCCGAATAAGCGCGATGATCCATTATCTGATAACGCGTTCCCGGTCCCGCTTCGCGCTGCACCCCCGCCGGATAAACGATATTATTAGCCGAATAATAAATTGACTTTGGGGTTACCTCTGTCGGGGCAGGCGATCCGGCACAACCCCTGTTAATCTTATTTCCTTTCCCCGTCCAGCTGGCCGGGGAGCGATGTCTTATTTGAAGGAGAAACCGGTGGCGGTAAAATTGATTGCTGTTGATATGGACGGAACGTTTCTCGATTCCGCCAAGCGTTATAACAAAGCGCGCTTTTTGCGCCAGTATGCCCAGCTGAAAGAGCGCGACATCCGCTTCGTGGTCGCCAGCGGCAATCAGTATTACCAGCTGGAGAGCTATTTCCCGGAGATTGCCGGTGAAATCGCTTTCGTGGCGGAGAACGGCGCGTGGATCAGCGACCGCAATGAAGAGGTCTTCTGCGGCGAACTGAGCGCGGATAACGTGCGGCGGGTAATGGCGATCCTGGCGCAGGAGCCGGAAATTCATACGGTAGTCTGCGGCAAACGCAGCGCGTATATTTCGCCCGCTATGCCCGATGAAACGGTGGCGCTGCTGTCGAACCACTATCGTCGCCTGGAGAAGCGCGCCGATCTCGACCATATCGACGACACCATTTTCAAATTCTCGTTGAATCTGCCGCACGACGGCGTCGAGCCGCTGATCGCGCGTCTGACGGAGGCGCTTAACGCGGCGGGCAACGTGGTGCGGCCGGTCTCCAGCGGCTTCGGCTTTGTCGACCTGATTATTCCCGGCCTGCATAAGGCGCACGGCATTAGTCTGCTGCAACAGCGCTGGGGCATTGACGACTGCGAAGTGGTGGCGATCGGCGACAGCGGCAACGATATCGAAATGCTGCGTCAGGCCGGCTACAGTTTTGCCATGGCGAACGCCACAGAAGCGGTGTCGGCGGCGGCGCGCTATCGCACCGAAGATCATAATGAGGAAGGCGCGCTGAACGTCATATCCCGCGTGCTGGCGCGCGAATATCCGTTTAACTGAGGCTAACACGACGGCGGCGGAAGCGCCGCCGTCGTGCCAGGTTATCAGATAACGGCCACGCCGCCGGTCACCGCCACGGTGGCACCGGAGATATAGCTGGCCTCGTCGCTGGCGAGCATAACATAGGCGGGCGCCAGTTCGGCCGGTTGACCGACACGCTGCATCGGCACTTCGCTGCCCAGGTTTTTCACCTGCTCCGGCGGCATTGTCGACGGGATCAGCGGCGTCCAGATCGGGCCTGGCGCCACGACGTTGGAACGAATGCCTTTATCGGCCAGCAGCGCCGCCAGGCTGCCGGAAAAGTTTACGATCGCCGCCTTGGTGGCGGAATAAGCGATCAGCTTCGGCTTCGGCTGGTCGGCGTTAACCGACGCGGTGCTGATAATGGCCGCGCCGGATGGCATATGCGGCACCGCCGCCTTGCAGAGATAAAACATGGCGTAGATATTGGTTTTGATGGTGCGATCGAATTCGTCGTCGCTGATCTCGTCCAGCGACTCGCGCGTCATCTGAAACGCCGCGTTATTCACCAGAATATCGATTTGACCGAAGTTGTTTACCGCCTGCTGCACGATATGGCGGCAGTGTTCCGCTTCGGTAATATCGCCTGGCACCAGGATGGCTGTACGCCCCGCCTCTTCGACCATGCGCGCGGTATCTTTCGCATCTTCATGCTCGTCCTGATAGGAGATCAGCACGTCCGCGCCTTCACGGGCATAGGCGATGGCGACGGCGCGGCCGATGCCGGAGTCACCGCCGGTGATGATCGCTTTCTTACCCGCCAGACGTCCTGAGCCTTTATAGCTGGTTTCGCCATGATCTGGCGCGGGCTGCATATCGAAAATAGAACCCGGAACATCCTGCTGCTGTTCTGGCTGCGGTGGCTGTGGTCGGCTGGTCATAATAAGGTGTTCTCCTTTCTGGTTAACGGCTGCGACAGCCGTAAATCGAACTCAGGGTAATCTTATTATTCGGTCAATATCGCAGCGTAAACGGTATTGACCGAATAACGGAATACCGTTTCAGTATAGTTGACTGACTCATATTGCAAGCGCAGCGGCAGGCGGACGCGACATTATTGATCGGGCGCGGCGCCTGAATCTATTTATCCCGCCACCAGAGTTAGCCGGATATTTTTTGTCAGCGGAAGAGAAAAGCGATTATCGGCAACGATAAATCTTTGTCGCCGACGACAGCTTAAATTCAGGCGTCGCCCTGATAAAGCGGCAGCAAATTAAGTCGGCTGGCGGTGCGCTGAATATCCTCCAGTTCAACGCCCTGCGTCAGCGTTTCCGGCGGACACGCGGTGGTCAGAAACAGCTGACAGTGCCGGTCATACAGCACGTCGATCACATTGATAAAGCGCTGCTGCACCGCTGGCGAAACGCGCGCCAGCGGCGGCACATCCTCAACCAGCCAGCGCTGATGACGTTCGCACAGCGTGAGGTAGTCCATAACCGCCGTCGGCGCTTCGCAGAGCGCGCGAAAAGAGAAGTGCAGCGTATCTCCGGCAGGCGACAGCGTTTCCAGCGTGCGGTAACCCACCGTCAGCGGCAACGGCGCAGCGGCCGCCTCAGGCAGATGCAGCGCCCGACGCAGCGTTGGGGTGCTGTCCAGCAGCAGGCCGCCGGTGCTGAACGGCCCGTGCTGTTCATGGCGCAGCGTGCGGTAATCTTTCTCGCCGGTCAGCGCGATAATCGTCAGATGTTGTCGCATCAAGGCAATACAGGGCTCGAAGCGCTGATGGTAGAGCGGGTTCGCCAGCAGGTTTTCCGGCGGATGGTTGGAGGTGGCGACCAGCAGCACGCCGTTGCGGAACAGCTGTGCCAGCAGCGGCTTAATCAGCATAGCGTCGCCGATATCATGCAGATGGAACTCGTCGAAGCAGAGCAGCCGACAGCCGCCGATGCTGGCGGCAATCGCCGCGTCAACGCTGCCGCCTGTGGCGATAGTCTGGTGTAGCTGACGGAAGAAATAGTGAAAATGGACGCGCTTTTTCTCCTGCAACGGCGCCCAGTCAAAAAAAGCGTCGACGATAAAGGTTTTGCCGCGCCCTGGCAGTCCCCAGACATAGAGCCCATCGCCCTGCGCCTGACGCGGCGCGCCTGCCAGCGTCCGGCTCATCAGCGCATCCAGGCGGGCGATCAGCTGCCGCTGCTGGTCGTCCAGCGTCAGGCTTTTTTCCGTCGCCTCGCGCTGCATCCTTTGTTGAAAAGTAAAAGCTGTCTGTGGCGCCGCCTTGATCATCTCGCTGCTCTGTCGGTGGTGTCAGTTCGGCCGCTATCATAACCTGCTCCGGCGCGCTGAGCAGCACAGGTTGTGCCGCCGACGGTACGGCTAACATGGACTGGGGCGCGATTATCGACAGGCCGTAAATAAAACACCTCGCCTGAAAACAGTGAGGCAGATCTATTTTCCTTTTCTTGAGGCGCTTTTAAGGTTAACGCAGACGACGCTATTTATGCGCGCCCTTTAACTGGCTGAAATAATCTATTTCCACGGCCCTGAATATTTTACTATCTTCACTAAACCGGCAATGAATTTAAATCCAACGCACAGTCAGGCCAGGACTTAAATAAAGAAACGATGATATGGCCGATGCCGGAAAAAATATAAAAGGCAGGCGTTGCGCCTGCCCTGCGTTTACTGACCGCTAATCCGGCCCGCCAGCGACATTTTTGCGTCGGGATCGACCTGGAAACAAACCAGAATGGCGTCGCGGCGCGCCTCAATAAGCGGCAGCGCCTGTAACCCGTCACTTATCGCATCGCCCTTGCTGAGCCGCTCGCCGCCGACGATCACTCTGCCTTCCGCCACGTAGAGCCACTGCGCCAGTCCGTCGCGGTAGGGCGCGGCGGCGCTGCTTTTCGCCGTCAGCCGGATATCCCAGGCCCACACCCGTTGCCGAACGGTCAGCGGCGCGCCTGCGTCCTGCGGCCCCGCCAGCAGCGTCCATTGGCCATCAACGGCGCCTTCAGGCCTCGCCATAAACTGCACGCTGCCCTCGACATCCGCCTCTTCAGGACGAATAAAGACTTGTAGCATCTCCGTCTCCACCAGCGGCGCAGACTCCTCGTGCCATACGCCGCATCCGGCGCTAATCAGCATCGCTTTTTTCGCGGAAAGCGGCGTTCTCTCGCCGCGATCGTCCTCATGAAGCATCGAGCCGCGCCAGACATAATGCAGGATTTCGTCATTAACATGCTGATGCATGGCAATGCGGGCGCCGCTCTCCAGCTGCATATGATCGATAATCGCCAGTGGTCCGAACGCGCTGTCGTTGCGCATCGGATCGATCTCGCCGGGACGCATACGCCGAATGGTAAAAGGACCATATTCAAACAACTGTGACGGGCTGGCTCGCATGATATTCATCACTTTCTCCCTCCAGTGTTAAGGCAATGGCGGCAAAAAAAAGACGCCCGCAGGCGTCATCTTTCAGCGTCGACGTTTTATTTCACCAGTTCGGCGGTCATATGCACGCCGTTATTAAAGTTGGCTTCGGTAATTTTGTAACCTGCGCCCTGCTGGGCCGCCTGCGCAGCGATTTTTGCCTCGGCAGCCTCCAGCGTCAGTGCGGTGGCGGTAACGCTGGCCGCGAAGCTGTTAACAGAGAGAGCGGAAAGCGCGATAATTGCAGCAAAAATTTTGACGTTTTTCATAATGGTTCACCTGATGCTTTATGAAGTTAGTGAGGCGTTATGCCTCGATGTGATAGATAGTAGGTGAGCCAGGCACAATTAAAAAGCGGAAGGATTTGCTCTATTCGTTCATAAAAATTGAAAGAAAAACGACCAGCGGTTAAGCCAGAAAACAAACCAGATAAAGCGAGAAGGTTAACTGGACGGCTGACTGACGATAAACGGGTCAGCAAACGGTAAAACCTGTTTTGCATGCAAAAAAGCCCGCCCGCGTGCCTGTTTTGGCGTTACGGTTTCGCTGTTGCGGCATGTCGCCGATGCAAGTTATGAATACGGGTGCGTTTTTTATACTTCACCGCATCACGTGAAATAAAGAGACACGCGCGGTTTTTATACAGCCAGCCATTAGCGGGAAAACGGCCGGCGCCTTACTTTTGCCGACGAAAATTCAATCAGTTGTCGTCTTCCGTGCAGCGCAATTTCTGTATCTGCTGGCGCTGCCTGCGCTTCGCTTCACGCGAAAAAATAATAAGTAAAACTAATAAATCAACAAGCTAAACAGCAAGGATATTCCTAAGTTCAGCGTTAAGTATGCACATTACTTGCGCATAATAAGGCCTTCCCTATACTTTCAGTAGAAGATTCCCTTGCGCAATCATTTAGAAAAATAAATATAACAAGCGCAACCGTGCTCCGACATTAACCTTTTAACGTTGATCAGGCGCTCCTGCCATCACTCTGGCTATCACAGCTGATACGACATCAACCGCCAGCGTTCTTTCTCTGCGTGGAAGACCAGCATGACATAAAGCGACACCTGAGGCCGCTTTCCACGCTTTTTTGTTCCGATTTACCGAATGCGGCTGTCAGCGGTGCGTTTACTGGCAAGGCCGCAGGAGAGACTGTTAATGACACCTTTTTCATCATTCTGGCAGGCCGGCTATGAGGGTGCGGATCATATCAATCAGCACGGCATACGCCTGTCAATGAATGAAACCAATGGGCATCTGCTTCGCATAAAGGAAGATTACGCCGCGTTAAAAGCGTTCGGTATTACAACGGTGCGGGAAAGCGTGGGATGGCGTTTGACCGAACGCGACGACCGCTATGATTTTTCCTCGCTTGACGCCCGCCTTGAGGCGGCGCAGGAATATGATATCCAAATCTGCTGGACGCTTTGCCACTACGGCTGGCCCGAAGATTTACATCTCTTTTCCAGCGATTTTATTCCCCGCTTCGCCGCCTTTTGCGCCGCCGCCGCCGACTATATCGCGCCGCGCTCTACCCGGACGCCGATCTACTCGCCAAACAATGAAATCTCTTTCCTCAGCTGGGGCCTCTCCGTCGGGCTGTTTACCTGTTCAAATCTGCCTGAACAGGATCCTGCCGACGCCTGCAAACGTCAGCTGATTCGCGCGACGCTGGCTGGCTGCGACGCTATCTGGGAGGTCGACAGCAAGGCGCGCATTATGCACTGCGATCCTCTTATTCATATCGTCGCAACGGAAGCGTCGCCGGAAGCCAGAGATGCGGCGCAGTCCCTCAGCAATGCGCAATTTCAGGCATGGGACATGCTGCGCGGCACGCTGGCACCGGAGTTGGGCGGCGCGCCGCGCTATCTCGATTTGATCGGCGCCAACTACTACCACGACAACCAGTGGGAAATGCCTTCGATGGCGCGGCTGCACTGGCACCTGGGCGATCGTCGCCGCAAGCCGCTGCACACCATGCTGGAAGAGCTGCAACAACGTTATCAGCGCCCAATGGTGATTTCTGAAACCAGCCACGTCGGCAGCGGACGCGGCGCCTGGATCGCGGACGTCACCGCGCAGGTGGCGCAGGCGCTGCTGGCGGGCGTCGAGCTTTATGGCGTCTGCCTTTATCCCATTATCGACCGGCCCGGATGGAATGATCTAACGGCCTGGCCCCACAGCGGACTCTGGGATCTCGACCGCAACGGCTCCGACCCTTTTCTCCGTTTAATCAACCAGCCCTACGCCAAGGCGCTTAGCCAGGCGCAACGAACATTACGACATTTTCAGTCGTTTACTCCTCCGGCAGCGGAGAATAAGGAGAATGGTATGCAGCAAAAAACTCTGATTGTTTTTAGCCACCTGCGCTGGGGCTTTGTATTTCAGCGTCCGCAGCACCTGCTGTCACGCCTGGCGCAGCACTACCGCGTGCTGTTTATCGAAGAGCCGATTTATGACGCGCAGGCCGCTTCGCTTCATTACTCCACGCCCGCGCCCAATATCACCGTGATTCAGCCCCATACGCCGATTGCGGCGCCTGGCTTCCATGACGACCAGATCGCCACGCTGCAGCTGCTGCTGACGGAGCTGGTGGACGAGCAGGAACAGCCTGTCGTCTGGTTCTATACCCCAATGGCGCTGCCGCTGCTGACGCCTTTTACGCCGTCGCTGGTGATCTACGACTGTATGGATGAGCTCTCCGCCTTTAATCAGGCGCCGCGCCAGCTACAGCAGCGTGAATCGGCGCTGATGACGCGCGCCGATCTGGTGTTTACCGGCGGCTCCAGCCTGTATGAGGCGAAAAAGAATAAGCATCATGCAATCTACTGTTTCCCCAGCAGCGTCGACGCCGTGCACTTTGAGCAGGCGCTGGATCGCAGCAACGGCCATCCGCTACAGCAGGCGCTGCCGCCGATGCGCCTCGGCTACTACGGCGTGATCGACGAACGTCTCGATATCGATCTGGTGGCGGCGCTGGCTGATACCCACCCGGAATGGCAGATCGTGATGGTCGGCCCGGTGGTGAAAATCGATCCGGCGACGCTGCCGCAGCGCCCGAATATTCACTGGCTGGGCCAGCAACCTTATGAAGCGCTGCCGCAGTTCCTCGCCGGCTGGGACGTTTGCCTGATGCCGTTCGCCCTGAACGCCTCAACGCAGTTTATCAGCCCCACCAAAGTGCTGGAGTATATGGCGGCGCAGCTGCCGATCGTCAGTACGGCGATTGCCGACATTGTCCGTCACTATCCCGACCTGGTGGCGATCGCCTACAGCCCGGAAGAATTTGTTCGCGCCTGCGAACGCGCGCTGGCCATGAGCGCCGAAGAACGCGAGATGAAGGCGCAGCAGATGCAGGCGGTCGTCGCCGCCACCTCGTGGGATACGACCACCGAGCAGATGCATAAGCTGATGAGCCAGGGCGCAGCCGCCGCGCGCGCGCCGGTGGTTCAGACGCCGCCGGTTATCGCCGACGAGGTACAGCAGATTACGCGACGGCTGAAGCCCACCGCCGATCAACTGTCCTCCCTGCCCTGCCTGATTATCGGCGCCGGGCCGACCGGCCTGAGCGCCGGTTATCACTACGGCAAAGGGGCGTTGGTGCTGGAGAAAAACGCCTCGCCGGGCGGTTGGTGCCGCTCGCTGAACGACAAAGGTTTCACCTTCGACTACGCCGGCCACATTATGTTTTCGCAGGACCCCTACGTACTGAAGCTGTATGAGATGCTGCTGGGCGATAACCTGCACTGGCAGATGCGCGAAGCGTGGGTCTATAACGATGGCGGCACTTACACCCGCTATCCGTTCCAGGGCTCGCTCCACGGGCTGCCGCCGGAAGTGATTAAAGAGTGTATTCTCGGCGCGATCGAGGCGCGCTACGGCGTGGCGGGCGACGCGGCTGAGACGGCGTCAACGGCGGCGCTGGCGCAGCACCGCGACTGCTGCGCCGACGGCGTAGTGCCGGATGGCGAATGCGTGATGCAGGAAAAGGGTCTGACGGAAAATTTCGAGCAGTTTATCTATAAAACCTGGGGCCGGGGCATCGCTAAACATTTTGCCGTGCCCTACAACAAAAAGCTCTGGACGCTGCCGCTGAGCGAAATGGAAACCTCCTGGCTCGGCGGTCGCGTGCCGCTGCCCGACCTGGCGCAGATCGTCGAAGGCGCGTTGGCGCCGCTGGAAAAACCGATGGGGCCGAATGCCCGCTTTGGCTATCCGCTAAAAGGCGGCTTCCAGGCGCTGATGCACGGCTTCCTGCCGCACCTGACCTGTGAGCTGGAAACCAACAGCACGCTGGCGGCGCTGCATCCTGAGCAGCATATCGCGGTGCTGACAGACGGTCGCCGCTACCGCTACGATCAGCTGATCAGCACCATGCCGTTGCCGCAGTTGATTAAGCTGATCGGCGATGAGGCGCCGCAGGAAATTCACGATGCGGCAGCGAAGCTGCGTCACGTGTCGATTCGCTGCGTCAATATCGGCGTAGGCCGCGCCGACCTGACGGAAAAACACTGGATCTACTATCCGGGCGAGACGCTGTTTCATCGCATCTTCGTACAGGGCAACGCCAGCCCCTTCTGCAACCCGCCCGGCGGCTGCGGCCTGACTTGCGAAATCAGCTATTCGCCGCATAAGCCGCTGCCGGTAGACGGCGACGCGCTGATCCAGCGCTGCATTCAGGAGTGCATCGCGGTAGGCATGATTAACGCCGACGACCCGATTATTACCGCCAACCAGGTCGATATTCCTTACGCCTACGTGGTCTACGACCATGCGCGCCAGGCGAATATCGCGCTCATCCGCGACTGGCTGCTGCAACAGGATATCCTGCTGTCGGGACGCTACAGCGAATGGGAATATTACAATTCCGACCACGCCTTCCTGGCGGGCAAGCGCGCGGCTGAGTTTGTCAAAGCGCGCGAAACCACGCTGGATAAACAGGAAACCGGCTACTGATCCCACCGGCGTCGGGTTCTGGCCCGACGCCCTTTATTCTCTTCCTATACGCGATCCATCTGGCTGATCGGCTCGCCCGTCTGGTCTACACTGTCTGACACCGGTTGACGCGTCTTTGCGCTCATAATCATAACCATACCGGCAGACACAATACTGGGTGAAGCATGAAAATACGGTTTCTTTCCAGCAACGATTTAAAGCTGGACGAGGTGCGCAAAATTCTTGGGCCGATAGGCGTTGAGGTCATGCCCGTTGCGTGCCGCATTGAAGAGATACAGACAGAAGATGAAGTCGAGCTGGTGCGCGACAAGCTGACCAAAGCGTTCGCTCTGATCGGGCGGCCGCTGTTTGTGGAACATACCGGCCTCTATCTCGACGGGCTGAACGGCCTGCCCGCCGGACTGACGCGCATTTTCTGGAACCGGCTTAACGCCGAACGCTTTACCGCGCTGGTGCAGGCGCTGGACAGCCAGCAGGCTACCGCCAAAACCGTGCTGGGCTACTGCGACGGCCGCAAAATGTATCAGTTTTCCGGCGAGGTGCGCGGCAAAATCGTTGCGCCAGCCGGCCCGCGTGAATTTATCTGGGACTGCATTTTTATGCCGGAAGGCCATACGCAAACCTTCGCCGAGATGGGCGAACTCAAGCACGAGATCTCTATGCGCCGTCTGGCGCTGGATCGTTTTGCCGCCTTCCTGAAAACCACAAGGAGCGTGCCATGAAACCCGAACTGAAACGCGCCTATGACGCCGGGAAACTGATCCTGTTCGCCGGGGCGGGCGTTTCGCGCAATCTGGGCCTGCCGGAGTGGCATGAGCTGATTGCGCATCTGGCCAACGAGCTGGGCTACGATCCGCAAATCTTCAACGCCTACGGCACTCACCTGTCGCTGGCGGAGTACTACAAACAGAAAAAAGGCTCGCTGGGGCCGCTGCGCAGCTGGATGGATCGCGAATGGCACCGGCCCGATATCGACGTGCGCTCCTCAGAGATCCACACCATGATCACCCAGGGACGCTTCTCGCGCATTTATACCACCAACTATGACCGCTGGCTGGAGATGGCGCACGACGCGCACAAGGTGCCCTACTATAAGGTGGCCAACGCCGCCGATCTGGTGTCGCTCAACGAAAGCCGCCGCCATATCATCAAGCTGCACGGCGATTTCGATGACGACACCTCGATCGTGCTGGATGAAAGCAGCTACTTTGAGCGGCTCTATTTAGACTCGCCGCTGGATATTAAGCTGAGGCACGACGTGATGGGCAATTCAGTGCTGTTTGTCGGCTACAGCATCAGCGATTTCAATATTCGCCTGCTGTTTTACCGTCTGACCAAAATGTGGGGCCGCACCGGTCTCGCCTCCGCCCGCCCCACCTCGTATCTGTTCACTAACCGCAACAATCCGGTAGCGAAGGAAGTGCTGGGCCAGTGGGGCATCGAGATGATCGTTTCCGAGGAGGATGATCCGCGTAAGGCGCTGGGCGATTTCCTGTCAGAGCTGATCGCCTGAGGCTGACGCTTCAGGCGAGATACGCGTTTAGCCGATCGGAGGCGCCGGTTGCCAGCAGCCCTGACGCGCCGCCGTTATGCTTTCTTTTGCAGCGCCGCCAGCAGCGACTCATCCGCGCCGACGCGTACCAGCGCCGGGATTTCGCTGAGCGGCGCCTCCATTTGCAGCCATTGACCGCCGTGATAACGTTCGCCATCGCGCGCGATCCAGCTTTCCTCCGCTGGCAGCCAGACGCGGCGAGTGCGTTCTCCGGCATGCAGCACCGGCGCTACCAGCAGATCGCGTCCCAGCAAATACTGATCCTCGACCTGCCAGCTTTCCGCCTGCTGCGGATAGTGATAGAACAGCGGACGCATCACCGGATCGCCCTTTTCATGGGCCTGTCGCATCAGGCTGTCAATGTAGGGACGCAGGCGCTCGCGCAGCAGCAGACAGGCCTTCATTAGCTGGTAATTCTCTTCGCCGTAGCTCCAGACTTCGTTTGGCGAGCCGCTGTTGCACTGCGCGATGCCGTTGCGCCAGGCTTCCGGCGGCGCGATCTGCGGCTCGCGGTAGCCGTGCAGACGCATTACCGGACAGAATACCGCCCATTGAAACCAGCGGATCAACAATTCGTGAAAGGCGGGATCTTCGACGTTGCCGCCCTGAAAGCCGCCGATATCGGTGGTCCACCAGGGAATGCCCGCCATCGCCATATTCAACCCGGCGGAGAACTGGTTGCGCAACGCATGAAACGAGGAGTGCACGTCGCCCGACCACGCCAGCACGCCGTAGCGCTGGCTGCCTGCCCAGGCGCAGCGCACCAGGTTGACGATCTCCGTTTCCCCCTGCTGCTGTAACCCTTCATAAAAACCCTGAGCAAACTTCTGCGGGTAGATATTGCCCACCTCCAGCACCGGCCCCAGATGGTAGCGATAGTTATCGAAATCGTAGGCGCGATACTCCGGCTCCGCCTCATCCAGCCAGAAAGTGCGAATGCCAGAATCGTAATAGTTGCGCTTCACCTCCTGCCAGACAAACTCGCGCGCGGCGGGATGAGTGGCGTCGAAAAAGGTGGTGTTGCCCAGGAAATCGAGGTTGACCGACACGCCGCGATCGCTGTTAACCAGCAGCCCCTGCGATTTCATGCGCGCGTAGTTGGCACTGCGGCTGTCGACCGTCGGCCAGACCGACACCATGGTTTCGATGCCCATCGCCTTCAGCTCCGCCACCATCGCTTTGGGATCGGGCCAGTCGAGCGGGTCGAAACACCAGTCGCCCTGATTCGGCCAGTGGAAAAAGTCGATAACGATCACCGAGAGCGGCAGCTGACGTCGCCGGTATTCGCGCGCCACCTCCAGCACCTCCTGCTGAGTGCGATAGCGCAGCTTGCACTGCCAGAAGCCGGTGGCGAAGCTGGGCATCGGCGGCGCGGTGCCGACGGCGCGGCCATACTGCCGCAGGATCTGCGCCGGTTCATCGCCTGCGGTGATCCAGTAATCCATCTGGTCAGTGACCTGCGCCTGCCAGCGGGTGACGTTTTTTCCGAAGGTGGCTTCGCCGATTGCCGGGTTATGCCACAGCAGGCCATAACCCAGGCTGGAGAGCATAAAGGGCACGCTGGCCTGCGAGTTGCGCTGCGCCAGCTCCAGCGTGCAGCCTTTGAGATCCAGCCCTTCCTGCTGATACTGCCCCATGCCGTAAATTTTTTCGTCGCGCCGCGCCTCGAAGCGCACGGTCAGCTGATACTTGCCACCGGGGATCGGACGAAACTCGCGGCCATCCAGCTTGAGGGCGCTGATATATTTATCCTGGCTTTTCTCCGTCGCGCCGATGCCGACCGTGGTGCGCTGGCGCCAGAACTCTTCCAGCAGCAGCTCGCCGCGCTGATTACGGAAGGCGAGCTGACCGCGCTGATTAAGCGTGGCGGTAATATTGCCGTTGCGCAGGCTCAGGGACTCGCCATCCTGTGTGATCTCCGCCGCCTGCGGACCGGGCGGCAGCAGCGCCCAGTCGGTGTCCGCTATCTGCGGCTGGCAACTGGCGCGCACGCGCAGGCTGTTTTCTCCCCAGGGTTCGACAATCAGCGTTTGTCGATCGAAGCGCCAGATAATGCGCTGCTGTTCCGCCCGTAATTCACTCATGACAACTCCTGTGGCTTAAGGGCGCCCGCGCCGCTGACGTTCTGCGTCGCCGCCGCCGTTTTATGCTGGTTAATTTCACGCATGGCGTCGTCGTTCAGCCGATACCAGCGCATGGTGAGCGCGCTCAACAGAGAGAGCACGCCAGGGATCAGGGAAAAGAGCGCGATAATCGCCAGCATCGCACTGCCGTTTTGCTGCGGCGCCTGAGCGACATATCCGCTGAGGCCGAGCGTCCAGCCGACAATCGCGCCGCTGACCGCCATGCCCATCTTCAGCACCGCCAGCAGAGTAGAGAATATGGTGCCGTCCATGCGCTTGCCCTGACGATATTCACCGTAGTCCACCACGTCCGACATCATCACCCACATCAGCGTGGTGGTGACCTGGTAAAAGCTGGAGACGACAAAGGTCATTGCCACCAGCAGCGGCAGCGACGCAGGCATAAACAGAATGCTGATGCTGAGCAGGCCGCACATTACCGCGCTGAGGGTAAATGCCTGCAACTTGCTGCGGCGACGCGTCATCCACTTCGCCATCCAACTGCCGACGCTTTTGCCGACAATATGCGCCGCCAGCAGCCACATAAACAGGCTGGCGTCGCCGAGATAGTAGGTGACGTAATACATCATCGCGCCGAGCCGTACTACGCCGAAGGCGATATTGCAGAACACCAGCAGCGCGACCACGCGCCACTGATCGTTACGCAGCAGATCGCGCAGGTCGGCGAGGAAATTCTCATGGCTGCCGTGCGTGCTGACGCGCTCGCGGGTGTTGAAGAAGCAGAGCAGGAACATCAGCGCCGCCAGGCTCGCCATAATCGCCATCGCGCCGAAGTAGCCGTCCAGCTTGTTGCCGCCGCCGATCCACTGCGCCAGCGGCATCATCAGAAAGGTGGACATCGCGCCACCGAGGGTCGCCAGGAAAAAGCGGTACGACTGCAACGAAATACGCTGGGTATCGTCAGAGGTGATAATGGCGCCCATCGAGCAGTAAGGAATATTGATGGCGGTATAGAGCAGCATCATCAAACAGTAGGTGACGCTGGCGTAGATCATCTTGCCGCTCAGCGACAACGATTCCGGCACGGCGTAAATCAGCAGGCAGCTGACGCCGAACGGCACCGCCAGCCAGAGCAGCCAGGGCCGAAAGCGCCCCCAGCGCGTGCGGGTGCGGTCGGCAATCAGCCCCATCGCCGGATCGACGATCGCATCGGCGACGCGCGCCAGCAGAAACAGCGTGCCGACGAAGACGGCGGGCAGGCCGACGACGTCGGTATAGTAGAAGGTGAGAAAGATAATGACGTTTTCCAGCCCGATATGGCTCGCCATATCGCCGAGGCCATAACTGATTTTTTCTTTAACCGATAAGGTTGCACGCATGGTTGTCCGCCTTGTTCGCCTGAGAGGAACACCTTCCGTGGCCTGAAGAGCAGTTATAGGAAGCCAGGCGGGCGGCAACAATTACGGGATCTGATTAAACCCTTATGTTTTTTACTTTATGTGATACGGGTAACAGGCTGGTTGTCGATTGCAGCTAGCGCGTGAAATAAATAGCGTTCCTGGTTCATTTTTAACACTTTCTGGCTTTTCTTGTGCGCCAGAGCCGCCAGATGCACAGTTCACAATGCAGTATTTGCCCGGCGGCAGCGGATCTTTATCAGGAGCATCAAAGCATCCGTTTTATGGCGGCAGTGTTGATCTCCCGGCCAGGCCATAAACACGTCGACGCTATAAATCGTCAAGGGAGAGTAATCCGCATCGTTGATAACAAACTTTCCATGCAGCCGCACAGGCGCGCCGACGCCGTCTTAACTCTCTATTTCAACTCCAGCCGACGCGCCAGGCGATGCAGGTTGCCCGCATCCATCTCCAGACGGCGCGCGCAGGCAGCCCAGTTATTGTTGCTGGCCTGCAGAGCGCGCAAAATATACTGGCGCTGAAAGTCGCGCGTGGCGTCCTGCAAATTTTGCTGCGGCAGCGCCTCGGCGAACGACGGTGCCTCCGCGACCTCCGTGCCGTTATCCAGTGAAAAGTGATGCGGCATCAGCAGAATATCGCCGTTGCGCGCATCCGCCTGCGCCACGATGGTGGCTCGGTAAATCGCATGCTCCAGCTCGCGGATATTCCCCGGCCAGCCGTAGCCGCTGAGCATGGCGCGCGCCGCCGCGCTCAGCGCGATATGCTGCAAACCAAACTTCACCCGGCATTTTTCGCAGAAATAGCCCGCCAGCAGAATAATATCCTCGCCGCGTTCGCGCAGCGCCGGCACCTGTAGCGGAAAAACGCTGAGGCGATGGTAGAGATCGGCGCGAAAGCTGCCGTCCGCCACCGCCTGACGCAGATCGCGGTTGGTGGCCGCCAGGATACGCACGTCCACTTTCAGATGCCGATCCTCCCCTACCCGTTGCAGGTCGCCATACTGCAATACGCGCAGCAGCTTCGCCTGTAGCGTCAGCGGCAGCTCGCCGATTTCGTCGAGAAACAGCGTGCCGTTATCGGCCATTTCGAATTTGCCTGTGCGATCGTGCACCGCGCCGGTAAAGGCCCCTTTTACGTGGCCGAACAGCTCGCTCTCCGCCACCGTCTCCGGCAGCGCCGCGCAGTTGAGGTAAATCAGCGGGCTGGCGGCGCGCGCCGACTGGCGATGCAGCGCCTGCGCCACCAGCTCTTTGCCCACGCCGGTTTCACCGGTGATCAGCACATTAAGATCGGTCGGCGCCACCACCGCGATCTCTTTCTTCAGCTGCTGCATCGGCGCGGAATCGCCGATCATTTCGCTCTCTTCCGTTTCGCTGCGGCGCGGGCCGCCCAGCGTCAGGGCGTTGCCCGGCTGCTCCAGCTGCTCCAGCAGCAGCGCGTTGTTCAGCGCGCTGCCGACCAGCGTCGCCACCACGCGCAGTTCCTCATCGCTGTAGGCGTCGAACTGGCTGGCGTTCATGCCGTCAAGCGTCAGCGCGCCGATCAGATTCTGCCCGGAAAACAGCGGCAGTCCAACGCAGGCGTGAACGTGCAGCTCCTGCTGGTCGGGGATCAGCCCGTCGTAAGGGTCGGGCAGGCTGCTGTCGGCGGGAAAGCGCACCACGTCACCGGCGCGCGCAATCGCCTCCAGCCGCGGATGCGCCTCGATTTTAAAACGGCGTCCCATGACATCCGGCGCCAGCCCCGCCGTCGCCAGCGGACGAAAATGCTGCGCCTCATAGCGCAGCAGCGCAGTGGCGTCGCACTGCAACAGATGATGAATGCTGCCGATCATCCGGTTAAAGCGATCGGGACGTGAAAGGCCGTTCTGAATCTCAACTGCCAGCGCGGCCAGCTTCTCTACGGATATCGTCATGCTGTCGTTTCCACAATACATTGTCAAAATAACAATAGACTTGGAATGTCATTTTAACAACCCATGAAAATAAAAGGCTTATAAAACAATAAAATAAAAGTTGGCACGCCGAATGCAATAACAGGATAACTTTATGAACCTGTTGAGGAACCAAGATGAGCATTCACGTTAAGAACAATATTACCTGGGTAGGCCAACGCGACTGGGAAGTACGTGATTTTCATGGTACCGAATATAAAACGTTAAAAGGCAGCAGCTACAACAGCTATCTGATCCGTGAAGAGAAGAACGTCCTGATCGATACCGTTGACCATAAATTCAGCCGTGATTTTGTAACGAACCTGATGCAGGAGATCGATCTCGACAAGATCGATTACATCATCATTAACCATGCGGAAGAGGACCATGCCGGCGCGCTGACCGAGCTGATGTCGCGCATTCCCCATACGCCGATCTACTGCACCGAAAATGCTATCGATTCGATTAACGGTCACCACCACCACCCGGAGTGGAACTTTAACGTGGTGAAAACCGGCGACACGCTCGATATCGGCAACGGCAAAAAACTGATCTTCGTGGAAACGCCGATGCTGCACTGGCCGGACAGCATGATGACCTATATGACCGAAGATGCGGTGCTGTTCAGCAACGACGCCTTCGGCCAGCACTACTGCGACGAACATCTGTTTAATGACGAAGTGGATCAGACCGAGCTGTTTGAACAGTGCCAGCGCTACTACGCCAATATCCTGACGCCGTTCAGCCGTCTGGTGACGCCGAAAATCAATGAAATCCTCGGCTTCAACCTGCCGGTCAGCATGATCGCGACGTCGCACGGCGTGGTATGGCGCGACAACCCGACGCAGATCGTCGAGCTGTACCTGAAATGGGCGGCGGACTATCAGGAAGATCGCATCACCATTCTGTACGACACCATGTCCAACAACACCCGCATGATGGCCGACGCCATCGCGCAGGGCATTAACGAAGTCGACCCGCGCGTGGCGGTGAAAATCTACAACGTGGCGCGCAGCGACAAAAACGAAGTTCTGACTAACATTTTCCGCTCTAAAGGCGTGCTGGTGGGCACCTCCACGATGAACAACGTGATGATGCCGAAAATCGCCGGTCTGGTAGAAGAGATGACCGGTCTGCGCTTCCGCAACAAACGCGCCAGCGCCTTCGGCTCACACGGCTGGAGCGGCGGCGCGGTGGATCGTCTTTCTACCCGTTTGCAGGATGCGGGCTTTGAGATGTCCCTGAGCCTGAAAGCGAAATGGCGCCCGGACGGCAACGCGCTGGCAGCGTGCCGCGAGCATGGCCGCAGCATCGCCCGCCAGTGGGCGCTGTCGCCGCTGCCGGCGAAAGCCGCGCAGCCGGAACCGGTCGCCGCGCCTGCCGCCGCGCTCGATGTGCCGGTTAACGCCGCGCCGAAAAGCTGCGCCAGCGCCGCGACGGGCGACGCCGATCAGAAGATGATCTGCAGCGTCTGCCTGTGGGTCTATGACCCGGTCACGGGCGAAGATTCTCAGGATGTCGCGCCGGGCACCGCCTGGGCAGACGTGCCGGAAGATTTTCTCTGCCCCGAATGCGGCATGGGCAAAGACGTTTTCGACCCGTATGAGGGCTAATGCTATGTCATCCGATATCGTCATTATCGGCTCCGGCTTCGCCGCCCGACAGCTGATTAAGAATCTGCGTCAGCAGAATAAAGAGGCGCCCATCCGGCTGATCGCCGCCGACAGCTGCGATGAGTACCACAAGCCGGAGCTGAGCCACGTCTTCTCTCTGGGCCAGCGGGCCGATGATTTGACCCGCATGACCGCCGCCGAGTACGCAGAGAAAAACAACGTGACGCTGCATCCGCATACGCGGGTCTCGCGCATCGACGCCGCCGCGCACCGTATTGAGACCACGGCGGGCGACTTTACCTTCGGCAAACTGGTGCTGGCCACCGGCGCGGAAGCGCTGGTGCCGCCGGTCAGCGGCAGCGAGCTGATGTACACCCTTAACAGCCAGCAGGAGTATCGCCGCTGCGAGGAGAATCTGCGGGGCGCGAAACGCGTGCTGCTGATCGGCGGCGGGCTGATCGGCACCGAGCTGGCGATGGATCTCAACCGCGCCGGCAAACAGGTAACGCTGGTGGATCACAGCGGCAGCCTGCTCTCGGCGCTGATGCCGCCGGAGATTAGCGGGCGCTTACAGCATCGTCTGACGCTGGCGGGCGTGGAGATGCGCTTTAACTGCGAGCTCTCCTCGCTGGCGCGCCATCACGACACGCTGATCGCCACGCTGAATAACGGTCAGCAGATCGCCTGCGACGCAGCGGTCTGCGCCATCGGCCTGCGCCCGAATATCGCGCTGGCGCAGCAGGCGGGGCTGGAGACGCGGCGCGGCATCGTGGTGGACGATCGCCTGACTACCTCGCGCCCCGATATTTTCGCCCTCGGCGACTGCGCCGAGATTCAGGGCAAGCTGATGCCTTACCTGCAGCCGGCGCAGCTGGCGGCGATGACGCTGGCGAAAAACCTCACTGGCAACAGCGCCAGCCTGAGCCTGCCGGCGATGCTGGTCAGGATCAAAACGCCTGACCTGCCGCTGCACCTGGCCGGCAACGCCGGGGATGCGGAGCTGAACTGGGAAATGCAGTTCAGCAAAGCGGGCATCGTGGCGAAAGGGCTGGACGCCGCCGGACAGCTGAAAGCGTTCGTGGTCAGTGAAGATCATATGAAGCAGGCGCTTCCCTTGCTGAAACAGCTCACCCGTTAATCACGGAGTAAAATATGACTGACCTGATGTGTTATCAAACGCTGCCGTTGTGGAACAGCGCCACGCTGCCGCCGGTATGGCGCGAACCTTACCGCACCGAGCCGGGCTGCTGGGCGCAGCTGAAAGTGTATAAAGGCACGCTGGATATCGCCCTGCTCACCGAGCGCGGCGAGACGGTCGAGACGCTGAGCCTGAACGCCGCCTCGCAGGTGCCGCGCCTGGCGCCGCAGCAGTGGCACCGCGTTACCGCCGTCAGCCCGGACGTGGAGTGCCAACTGGCGTTCTACTGCAAGCCGGAGGATTACTACCATAAGCGCTATCAGCTGACTCCGACCCACTCGGAAGTGCTGGAAGCGGCGGGCCGCATCGCGCCGGGCCGGGCGCTGGATCTCGGCTGCGGCAACGGCCGTAACGTGCTTTACTTGCAGCAGCGCGGCTTCGATGTGGAGGGCTGGGATAAAAACAGCGACAGCCTAAGCAGCCTGCAACAGATCATCAACGCCGAAGAGCTGGCGCATATCCGTCTGCGGCAGTGCGATCTCAATCAGGTCACCATTGAACAGCAGTACGATTTTATTCTCTCGACCGTGGTGATGATGTTTTTGCAGCCGGAGACCATTCCGGAGCTGATTGATCAGATGCAGCAGGCGACCGCGCCGGGCGGCCATAATCTGATCGTCGCGGCGATGAGCACGCCAGACTATCCCTGCCCGATGCCGTTCCCGTTCACCTTTAGCCGCAGCGAACTGCTCGGCTATTACGACGGCTGGGATATTCTGAAGTACAACGAGAACCCCGGCGCGCTGCATAAAACCGACGCCCAGGGAAACCGCATTAAGCTGCGCTTCGCCACCCTGCTGGCACGCAAACCGGCTTAAACGTGAAGCAATGTGAGTAAAAAGCAAAAGCCCGGCGTCAAGCCGGGCTTTTTTATGTAACAGCAATGCAAGCGGGATAAGCGCGCCGTTCTGCTAGCCATACAAGCCGGCAGCGAGATTCAGCAGCGCATCCAGCAACAGGCAGCAGAAGATGGCATAGACGGCGATAAGCGGATAGCTCACCACGCTAAACTCCAGCGTTGCCAGCAGGCGCCAGGGGCTGCTGAGCAGCCGCGCGACGGCAATGCCCGGACGGCGGAGGCCGGGCGCCTGTTTCGACCAGACCGACCAGAGAATAAGCCATTCAATCAGCACGATAAACAGTGGGGTCATGCCGGAAAAGCCTTCTCCTTTCGCGGCGCTGTGGCTAATGGTCAGCACCAGCACCCCGACCAACAAAGCCGCTAACAACGCCACCGAAACCAGGCAATCCAGCAGGATAAATATCCCCATCAGCCACGGTCTGCGCCGTAGACCCATCAGGATCGCATCGCTGAGATAGAGGAAATAGACGACAAGGGCGAACGCGATCGGCCCGGTCGGCAAGCCAGGCGGCGAGCCGGAAAGCGCCAGAGGAAAAATCGCGCCCCAGAACGCCAGCAGAAACAGGCCCTGCCAGCTTAACGCACAGCGGCGCGCACTGATGAATTCGAGCATCGCGGGATTAAGCCGCTGGACCAGCTCAGGAAAGGTGACGTAAAGCGTATTGACCTGCTGCGCCATTTTCGCGATCAGCCCCGGCACCAGACGCGCCCATAACGGCGCGGCGGCGCGATCGCCGCACAGCAGCCCCAGCGCCAGGCGCGTGGAGAGATCGCCGTGCTGCGATTCATTTTTCATCTCATGCCAGGCACGCTCGCGCCCGGTCGCGTGAATTTGCGCATTAAGCGCCTCCTGCAACGCTTCCGGCACCAGATAGCCGCTGCTGTATTGGTCCAGCTCCCACTGCAGCGCATCGCTGATTTTCTCTACCAGCCACTCTGACAGCCCTGGCTGCTCCGCCAGCGCGGCAGCCAGATCCTGATGAAACTGCTGCTGCTGCATCAGGTTGCCTTCATGGCTCACCCGCTGAAACAGCGCGTCCAGCGCCGTAAGTTTACCGTTACCTTCGTTCACCAGCTCAGCGGCCAGCGCCTGCATCTCTTCCGGGGTATAGATTGGCGCGAGCGAAGGCGGAAAAGCCGCGACGGCTTCAAGGCCGGGTTCAGCGACATATCCCGGAAAAATGGAGGCCTCCGCGTCCGGCTCAGCGGCGGCGATGTCCTCCGGGCGATGTACGGCGTCCTTCTCAACGGCCAGGGCGCGCTCAGGAGCGTCGTCAGTTTCGTCCGGCTGAAGCGCGCTGGCGCTGCTTTTCGCCCACTCGAACGCCTCGCGCAGCCGCTGATATCCATCCGGATCGCTGTCCGGGCGGCAGGTTTTCAGCTGGCGCGCATAGGCGCGACGAATCAGCGCTTCATCGCCGGTGGGCTCAATGCCCAAAATTTGCCAGCTGTTCATCACAATAATGTCCCTTCAACCGTATCCAGCGCCTCGCAGACCTTCTGGCGTACGTCCGCGATACGTCGTTCATCCTGGCTGTCGAGCGCCTGTTCGAAGACGCTCATGACGTTATCGATCCAGGCGCGCTCTTCCCCCAGCAGCCGCTCAAACAGACGCGAGCCGCGCAGCAGCAGATCGCGGTTCTCCTGGCGGTCGCGCGGGTGACGCTTGAGGTCGCTCAGCTTTTGCAGGCTCTGCTCGATTTGCTCTGCCGTCATCTGTCCCGGCACCTTCTCTATTACCAGCCGGGCGCTGTTCGGGCCGTCGATCTGCTGGCACTGCACTTCCAGCAGGCCATCCAGCGTATAGGTAAAGCGGATATCCAGCGCCACCTCACCCGCCCCGCGCGGCGGCACTTCAATATTCATTTCGCCGAGGTAAACGTTATCTTTTACCCGCCGCCCTTCGCCCTGATAAATTTTTAGCAGGACGCTGGTTTGGTTGTCGGCAACGGTGGTCACCGTTTTGCTTTTGCTCACCGGCAGCCAGGTGTTACGCTCAATCAGCGGCAGAAAAAAGCCGCTCTCCAGCCCGCCAGGACTCTCTTTTGCCGTTTCCACGCCAAGCGAAAACGGCATCACATCGGTGAGAATGACATCTTCGATCGCCGCATCTTTCATCACCATGCCCGCCTGTACCCCGGCCCCCAGCGCGACCGCCTCATCGGGGTGAAGGTCGTGACGGGGGAAGCGGCCAAACAGGCGCGCCACCGCCTGGCGCACCAGCGGCATGCGCGTCGCGCCGCCGACCAGCAGGACATGGTCAAGATCCTGCAGCGAGAAGCGCGCATCATGCAGCGCCTGCATAACCGGCTGCTGCAGGCGGGCGATCAGCGGCTGGCAGCAGCGGCCAAGCTGCGCTTCATCCAGCGTCCAGCGCCAGGTTTGCGCCTGCCATGACAGCTCGACGCTGGCTTCCGGCGCGTGGCTCAGGGCGAGCTTCAGCCGAGCGGCCTGCTCCAGCAACGCGGGCTTCACCGCCGGCAGCGCCGCTTTTAACGCCGGCTGCTGATCAAGCATCCACTGGCAGATCGCCTCGTTAAAATCATCGCCGCCCAGCTGCACATCGCCGCTGCTGGCGCGTACTTCAACCACGCCTTCAAACATATCGATAACCGAGACGTCAAAAGTGCCGCCGCCTAAATCGAAGGTCAGATATTTTTGCTCGCGGTTTTCCAGCAGCCCGAACGCCAGCGAGGCCGCCGTCGGCTCATTTAACAGACGCAGCACGTTAAGGCCCGCCAGTTCGCCGGCGGTTTTCACCGCACGTCGCTGTACGTCATTAAAGTAGGCGGGGACGGTAATCACCGCGTCTTCGATACGCTGGCCGAGCCAGCTTTGCGCATCTTCTTTCAGCTGACGCAATAAAATGGCGGAGAGTTCTTCGGCGCGGAAGGTTTGATTACCCAGCGTCAGCGTCGCTTCGGTGCCCATATAGCGTTTGAAGCTGGCCTGCGTCAGATGAGGATGGGTGCTGAGACGGTCGAGCGCCGGCTGGCCGGTCAGCAGATTGCCCTCGTCATCCAGCCCGACAACCGACGGGGTTAACATACTGCCGAATTTGTTGGCGATCAGCTGCGACCGGCTATCACGCCATATCGCGACCGCGCTGTTGGTGGTGCCCAGATCGATGCCGATTACCTGCCTGGCTGACATACGTTCTCCCTGTGGAGGCATCCTGCCCGTCCCGACCGGGTTCAGCTGGCCGCGCGGCGCAGAGCCTTGAATGAATAACCTGATAAAGAGGTTTATCGTCGTATTGTATTGAATCTTTAGGCGCCCGGATCTTATCAGCGCTTTCGAAAGATCAGATATATTTCACCGGCGCATTCAATAAAAAGGCCCGCATTGCGCAGGCCCTTTTTTATTTCGCGGTTATCAGAACGACATCGTGACGCCCGCGTAATAAGCGCGACCCGGCTCGTTGTAGGTTGAGGCGCCGTCGTTTTCACGGTAGACGCGCTTATCGAGCAGGTTGCTGACGCCAGCGTTCAGGCGCAAGTCTTTCATCAGGTCGTAGTTGACGTTCAGCCCGACAACCGAGTAGGCGCCGACCTCTCTGTCCGACATGCCTTCTTTGTTTTCTTTGTTGATTTCCGCATAGTGACGCGGCTTCTGGCGGCCATAGAGCGTCCAGTTGACGTTAGCGGAAAGCTTATCGGTCACCTGATAGTCCAGCATGTTGTTAATGGTGTATTTCGGGATAATCGACAGCGGATTACCGGTTTCCTTATCTTCCGAGGTAATCATATACGTCACGTTGGTGCGCCAGGTGAGCGTATCTTTCACCAGCGGGATCAGCAGGTTTCCTTCCAGCCCTTCCACCACCGCCTTGCCGCCGTTTTCCCAACGCAGCACGTGATAACCGTCAGCGGTTTCGCCCACCAGATCGGTGCCGGAGACGATTTTGTTTTTGTAATCGTTGCGGAACCAGGTGATGCCGGCGTCGTAGCCCTGATCGGTAAATTCAAGGCCGATCTCTTTGTTGACGCTGACTTCCGGGTCGAGATGATCGCTGCCCATCAGATAACATTTTTCAGAAATGCCTAACGGGCAGCCGTTGCCTTTGGTGGAGAGCAGATAGCCTTCGCTGGACTGATAGAGGTTCGGCGCTTTAAACACGCGCGCGATGCCTGCCTTCAGTTTAACGTTGTCGCTCAGCTCCTGAGAGAGGTTCAGGCTTGGGCTCCAGTTATTGCCGAACTTGCTGTGGTGATCCAGACGCAGGCCGGGGATCAGGGCGGTGCCGGGCAGCGGCTCGATATTATCCTCGAAATAGACGGCGCTTAAATCGGCGCTGTTTTTGCTGCTGCGTCGGGCAGGATCGCCTGAGACGCCGCCGACGTCAATATCACCGGCGTTCACCATCGACATCGAGGCGGGATCGTTAAGTTCCTCGCGGTTCCACTCCGCGCCGAGCGTGACGTTCTGCTCCACCAGCAGATCCAGCGGCATAACGATTTCGCCGGTAGCGCGGTAATTTTTCAGGCGGCTGGTAATATATTTGTCGCTGTTGATCATCCCTTCGACTTTACCGCCCGCCCCTTCGCCCAGCCGGGTGTTGTTGGTTTTCTCATACCAGAAGCCCAGCTTCGACTGGCCCCAATCCCAGATGCCGTTATGCGTCACGCCGTAAGACTGGCGGTACATGCGGTTGGTTTCGTGGCCATAGAGACCGGCGATGCGGTCGCCTGGGCTGACGTTGCTGTTGCTGTACTGGGTATCGCCCGCGTAGATATTGCCCTGCCGGCTGTAGCCGTAGCTGAAATCCAGAATCTGCGTCGGCGACAGCTTCCAGGAGACCACGCTGTTGATATCTTTATTGCGCACCCCTTCGCGCCCGGCGGCGTAAGAGCCGTTTTGCGCGTTGTTAATATCCCAGGCGTCAGCGTCGGTTTTATTGATATTGCCGTACAGGCGCATGGTGAGCGCATCGCCCGCCAGCGGGCCGCTGAGACTGAAGTTGGCGCGTTTGGTCGCCCCTTCTTTGTTATCTTCCGGCTGGTTGGTAAACAACGACAGGCTGCCGTGCCAGTCGTTGGTTGGCCTTTTGGTGATGATGTTAATCACTCCGCCCGCCGCGCCGGAGCCGTAACGTGCCGCAGCCGGGCCGCGCAGTACCTCGATGCGCTCGACCATTTCTGGCGGCACCCAGTTGCTGTCGCCGCGCGTATCACGTTCGCCGCGCCAGCTGTAGCGCACCGCGTTGCGTGAGGTGGTCGGCACGCCGTCAATCAGGATCAGGGTATTTTCCGGCCCCATACCGCGAATATCGATCTGACGATTGTTGCCGCGACTGCCGGAGGCGCTGTTGCCGGTGAGATTGACGCCGGGCATTTTACGAATGATGTCGGAGAGATCGTTAACGGGCGGGCTTTTTTCAATGTCTTTAGCGGTGATAATCGAGACGCCAGGCTGCTGTTTAAGTTCTTCTTCTGCCGTCGCCCGCACCGTCATTACGCCCTCTTCTGACGCTATCGCATCGGCCGCCAGCGCGACGCCGTGAACGCTGAGTAACAGCAGCAGCGCGCAAGGACGCATCCTGAAAGACTTTGTATGAATCATGCTACTAATCCCTGAGAAGTGTGTACGGATATGTCAAAGCGATATGATAACGATTATTATTTCCATTACACCTGATAGGGCGCAATCTCCATAAAATCTCCATATTTCATCCAGCCTTAAAGGATGAATTTTGAACATATAAAAATAAAATCATTCTAAAACAATCATCTATTAATAATTTTTTCATTGACGGCGTTCACTGTCTTGCCCAATCCTGCCGATTTCATCGGGTAAAAGTCCCCAACAGGGTGCTGTTCAAGCCGTCGTTGTAAGGGTATGATTTGCGCGCCGCATCAAGAATACGAATCATATGCATTCACGATTACCGTATGTCTGTTAACATTTTCAGGAGAGAAAATGCGCCTAACTGCCGTTTTTACCGCCTCGCTGCTCGCCGCTGCTCTCGCGCTGACCGGATGTGATGATTCCCGCGCCCAGACCGCTTCCGCCTCTACGCTTAACGTTGAACACGCGCAGGGAACCACCGCCGTTCCGTCATCGCCGCAGAAAGTGATCGTTCTGAATCCCGCCACGCTGGACAACGTCGATGCGTTGCATATTCCGGTCGCTGGCGTGCCGAAAAACAGCGCCCACCTGCCCGCTTTTCTGGCGAAATATCAGGGCGAGGAATACATGAACGCCGGCACGCTGTTTGAGCCTGACTATGAGGCGATCAGCAACGCGAAACCGGATCTGATTATCGCTGGCGGCCGCGCGCATGACGCCTACGACAAGCTCAGCACCATCGCGCCGACCATCGCGCTGGACGTCGATCCGAAGCAGTTCACCCCCAGCCTGATCCAGCGCGTGCAGCAGTTGGGCGAGATCTTCGGTAAGCAGGCGGAGGCGAAAGCGCTGACCGACGCGTTCGACGCGAAAATCGCCGCGCTGCGCGAGCGCAGCCAGCACGCAGGCAAGGCGATGGTGGTCATGGTCAGCGGCGGCAAGATGTCCGCTTATGCGCCCGGTTCGCGCTTCGGCTTTATCTTCGATACGCTGGGCTTTCAGCCTGCCGCTACCTTCGGTCAGCAGGGCAAGCACGGCAACGTCGTGACCTCTGAATTTATTATGAATGTCGACCCGGACTGGCTGTTTGTGCTGGACCGCGACAGCGCCATTGGCCGCGCCGAAGGGCAGTCTGCGCAGCAGGTACTGGATAACGCGCTGATCCATAAGACCAAAGCCTGGCAGAACAAACATATCATCTACCTCGACTCCGCTTCGCTTTACATCGCTGGCGGCATTCAGAGCTACAGCCGCCTGATGGACAGCGTCAGCGCCGCGCTCAATGACAAAGCGGCGCAGTAACCGAATCATGACGCGATTCAGTTTTGCAGCAGGCCTGGCTGTCGTGCTGGGCCTGATGTTCTGGAGCCTGTTCGTTGGCGTCAGCCCGCTGACAATGACGCGGTTGTGGAGCGACGCGGAAATGCGCGACGTCTTCTTTATCAGCCGCGTACCGCGCACTCTCGCCCTGCTGCTGGCGGGCAGCGCGGTCAGCGTCGCTGGGCTGATTATGCAGATGCTGACGCAAAACCGCTTCGTGGAACCCTCAATTGCCGGCACCACGCAGTCGGCCAGCCTCGGCCTGCTGCTGGTAATGATCGTCAACCCCGCCGCGCCGGTGATGGTGAAGATGGTTGTCGCCACGCTGTTCGCGCTGCTCGGTACCGGCCTGTTTCTGCTGATGCTGCAACGTATGCGTATCAAAACGCCGCTGATGGTGCCGCTGACCGGCATTATGCTCGGCGCTATTTTTAGCGCGGTAACCACCTTTCTGGCGATGGAGTTTGATCTGTTGCAGTCGCTGGGCAGCTGGGAATCGGGTGACTTTTCCGGCGTGTTGCAAGGCCGCTACGAGCTGCTGTGGCTCACCGGCCTGCTGACCCTGCTGGCCTGTGTTATCGCCGACCGCTTTACCGTCGCTGGAATGGGACGGGAATTCGCCGTCAACGTCGGACTGAACTATCGTCGCGTGGTGTTTATCGGCATGGCGATTATCGCGCTGATCAGCGGCGTGGTGATTGTGGTGGTCGGCGTGCTGCCCTTTCTCGGCCTGATCGTGCCCAATCTGGTGAGTATGGCGATGGGCGATAACCTGCGCCGCACCATTCCCTGGGTGGCGTTGTTCGGCGGCGGGCTGGTGGTGCTGTGCGATATTATCGGCCGCCTGATCAGCTTTCCATGGGAGATCCCGGTCAGCGTGATTCTTGGCTGCCTGGGCGCAGCGGTTTTTCTGCTGTTGATTATAAGGAGCCAACGCCATGCAGGCTGACACCTCCGTTCCTCATTCGGCGCGGCGCGCGCTGCGCCTGCGTTTCGATACGCCTGCGAAGCGGCTGGCGGGGTTGAGCGTTCTGGCGCTGGCGTGCGTCACGCTGTTTATGACCATCAACCTCAGCGGCAATATCGGCTATATTCTGGCGCATCGCGGCATGATCCTCGCCACCATGCTGCTGGTCGCCTTCGCTTCCGGCGTCGCCACCTTGCTGTTTCAGACGGTGACCAACAACCGCATTTTGACGCCGTCGGTGATGGGGCTGGAGGCGCTGTTTATCCTGTTGCAGACGCTGCTGATTTTCTTTATCGACGCCAACGGCCTGCGCCGTCTCGGCGTCAGCGGCCAGTTTATTTGCGAAGCGCTGCTGCTGGTGCTGTTCTCCACCTTTCTTTACCGCTGGCTGCTGGGGCGCGTCGGCATCAACCTGCACAGCGTGCTGCTGGTGGGGCTGGTGTGCGGCACCCTGTTCCGTAGCCTTTCCGGTCTGTTGCAGCGCCTGCTGGAGCCGGGCGAGTTCGCCATTTTACAGAGCCGCATTTTCGCCACCTTCACCCGCGCGGCGCCGGAGATTATCGTGCTGGCAGCGCTGGCGACGCTGGCGACGGCGCTGATTATCTGGCGTATGCGCTACAGTCTGGACGTGATCGCGCTTGGACGCGATATATCGGTGGGGCTGGGCGTCCCCTGGCGGCGGCGCGTCACGCTGATTTTGCTGCTGATTTCACTGCTGGTGGCGCTTTCCACCGCGCTGGTGGGGCCGCTGACCTTCTTCGGCCTGCTGGTGGCGAACCTGACTTATCAGCTGATCGGCTCTCATCGCCATCACTATCTGCTGCCCGGCGTGGTGCTGGTCGGCATTATCACACTGGTAGGCGGGCAGGTGATTCTGGAGCGGCTGCTGCATATGGCGGGATCGCTGTCGGTGGTGATCGAATTTGTCGGCGGCGCGCTGTTCCTCTGGTTTTTGATTAAAAAGGCGGCGGTGTGATTGAAGTAAAAGAGATTTGTAAAAGCTATCAGAACACGACGGTGCTGAACCGTATTACCGAGTCGATCCCGATGGGCGGCATCACCTCGATTATCGGCGCCAACGGCGCGGGGAAATCGACGCTGCTGTCAGTGATCAGCCGCCTGCTGACGGCGGACAGCGGCAGCGTCTGGGTCAACGGGCTGGAGGTAGCGAAAACGCCCGACGAGCAGATGGCGAAGGTGCTGTCGGTGCTACGGCAGGAGAACCACTTCACCAGCCGCCTGACGGTGGAAGATCTGGTCGGCTTTGGCCGCTATCCCTGGTCCAAAGGGCGGCTGACGCAGGAGGATCGCCAGCACATTGAAACCGCAATGGATTTTCTCGACCTGCTGCCGCTGCGGGCGCGCTACCTCGATCAGCTCTCCGGCGGTCAGCGCCAGCGCGCCTGCGTGGCGATGGTGCTGTGTCAGAATACCGACTATGTGCTGCTGGACGAGCCGCTGAACAATCTGGATATGAAGCACAGCGTGGCGATGATGAAACAGCTGCGCCGCGCCGCGGACGAGCTGCATAAAACCATTATTCTGGTCATTCATGACATCAACTTCGCCTCGGCCTGGTCGGATCATATTATCGCCATGAAGCAGGGCGAGGTGCTCTGGCGCGGCGCGCCGCAGGAGATTATGCGCTCTGAAGTGATTGAAGCGATTTTCGATACTCAGGTGCATATTGAAAGGCTGCACGGCCAGCATATCGCCATCTACTATCGCTAATTGAGGCGAGTTTTTTTCTTTAGCGGAGACGCGGCAGAAAGACTTTTCAGTGAATAACAGCAGGCGCGTCGCGCGGGCGCGCCTGCCGACGCGATCTTACCGGCGGTTATTCGCCTTTATGGGTGTTTACCACCTGGCCGATGCCTTTGCCCTGCAACTCTTCCTGCGGATCGGCGAAGAAATCAATATTGAAGTACGTGTCGTCTGTCAACACTTCCACATGGTGCCAGTATTCCGGCGGGCTGATGCCGAAATGACCCGCTTCAATCACCACCTCCACTTCCGGCGTCGTGTCATGTTCGTTGGCGAAACCGTAATATTTCACCGCGCCCTGCATCACCGACAGGCGGCCATAAACCCCTTTTTTGGTGTTATGATGGGTCAGCAGCGCGCGCGGCACGCTCTCTTTGTCCCAGAACGGCGTGGAACGGGTATGAACGAAATGTTTAGGGATGCGATGAGCCATGATGATTACCTCTTATGTTTTGATTAATCTGTAATTTGCAATCTCCATGCCAGGCTGTTAGCTGCCTTATTTATCAATAACATAATCAAAGTCGCCCTGCGCTTTTTTGTTAAAATGACTGCGATATATGTTGTCTTTTTGACATACCCTTGTCGTGCTGACACGCCTTTGTGCTGTGATAAAGCGTAGGCGCTCGACGATGCCCCTTTGCGCCTTTTACTGTCCAACGCCTTATCTTCTGATAAACTGCACGTCGCAAACCCGCCTGATTAGAGATTTTCCCGTGACTGCTTTTTCCACCCTGACGCAACTGCCCGCCAGCCAGCTCGATAACCTGCGCGAAATGGGCTTCGACGCTATGACGCCTATCCAGGCCGCTTCCCTGCCCGCCATTCTTGACGGCCGCGACGTGCGCGCCCAAGCGAAAACCGGCAGCGGTAAAACCGCAGCGTTTGGATTAGGCATCCTGCAACATATCGATACCGCGCAGTATCAAACGCAGTCGCTGGTGCTCTGCCCGACGCGCGAACTGGCCGAACAGGTCGGCAATGAACTGCGTCGCCTGGCGCGCTTTACGCGCAATATTAAAATTCTGACGCTATGCGGCGGCCAGCCAATCGCCGCTCAGCGCGATTCGCTGGTGCATGCGCCGCATATTGTGGTCGGCACGCCGGGGCGTATTCTCGATCACCTGAAGCGCGAAACGCTGGATCTCACTCAGCTGCGCTCGCTGGTGTTGGATGAGGCGGACCGTATGCTGGAGATGGGCTTTCGTGAAGATATGGAAGCGATCGTCAGCCATACGCCGACGCAGCGCCAGACGCTGCTGTTCTCCGCCACCTGGCCACAGGGCATTATCGCCATCGGCGATCGTTTCCAGCGCGACGCGCTTACCGTCACCACCGAAGACGTCACCGAACTGCCGGCGATCGAACAGCATTTCTACGAGGCGAACAGCCGTGAAAAGCTGAGCCTGCTGATCGGGCTGTTAAGCCAGCGTCAACCCGCTTCCTGTGTGGTGTTCTGCAATACCAAACGCGAGTGCGACGACATCGCCGACGCGCTGGAAAACAGCGGCATCAGCGCACTGGCGCTGCATGGCGATCTGGAACAGCGCGACCGTGACCGGGTGCTGATCCGCTTTGCCAACGGCAGCTGCCGCGTGCTGGTGGCCACCGACGTCGCCGCGCGCGGTCTCGATATCAAAGCGCTGGAGATGGTGGTGAACTATCAGCTCTCGTTCGACCCGGAAGTGCATGTTCACCGTATCGGCCGCACCGCGCGCGCCGGCGAACAGGGTACGGCGGTCAGTTTCGTCGCACCGGATGAGATGGTGCGCGCCCATGCGCTGGAAGATTATTTGCAGCAGCCGCTGGCCTGGTCCTCTGCCGCCGTCCTGAAAAACCAGCCGTCGCAGCCGCTGCCTGCGGCGATGATGACGCTCTGCATCGACGGCGGCCGTAAGGCGAAGATCCGTCCGGGCGACATTCTCGGCGCGCTGACCGGCGAAGCGGGCTTCAGCGCCGACCGCATCGGCAAAATCGATCTGACACCGACTCATGCCTACGTCGCCATTGCCGCCGCGCAGGCGAAAGAAGCGCTGATCAAGCTGAAGCAGGGTAAAATCAAAGGCAAAAGCTGCCGCGCGATTCTGCTGAAATAATCTGCCGTATCTCGCCGCGCCCTTCGTCAGCCGGAGGGCGCGGCTTTTTTATGCCAGTTCGGTGCGGTCGCCGCGCGTGGTAGGGTGTGAAATCACCAAAAACTCCACCGGTTCCGCAGAGAGGTTTTGCGCCTGATGCGCCTCGCCCGGCGGGATCTCCAGCCCCTGCTGCGCCGTCAGCCGGTGCTGCTCGCCTTCCAGCTCCATCGTCAGCTCGCCGCTCAGCACAAAAAAGAACTGCCGCGAACGGCTGTGAAAATGACGCGCCTCGCGTCGGTCCGGCGGCATGCGTTCATGAATGACGCTCATATCCTGGCGTTTCACCAGATACCAGCCGTCGCACTGCTCGCCCCACTGATAATGTTCCGCGTTCTCTTTGCCGATCATCTCACTTTCCTGTCTGGCTGGTTTTCCTGCCTGGTAAGTCGGTCTATGCTGTTAAGCGCTATGACATTTTAGTCATCAATAAGGAAACCACATGGGCATTGCTGAACGAAAGAACTATCCGCAGCTGGGCGAAGTGAAAGGCCCTTACGTACATGCTGTCCGTCACGGGGAGACGCTCTATATTTCCGGGCTGACGGCGTTCGGCAGCGACGCACAGAAGGAAGGCATCGCCGCACAGGCCAAGGCGATTTTTCACCAGCTGAATGTTATCGCCAGCGCCGAAGGAACCTCGCTGCACGCGTTGCTGAAGGTGACTATCTTCGTCACCTCGCTGCGTGAGATCGACGCGTTGCGCGCCGTACTTTATCGTCACTTCGGCGATCATCTGCCCGCCAGTTCGCTGGTACAGGTCAGCCAGCTTTTCTCGCCCGATCTCTCTATTGAGATTGAGGCGATACTGGCGCTGAATCACTGACGCGACGGTTTTGCCGTTCAACAGGGCGGCATGTCAATCGCCCGGCCTCGGCGGTCAGCCGGCGTCGTGAGTCTGGGGCAGCTCGCTGTGCAAACGGTTAAACAGCGCCTCGTCCGCCGCGCTCCACAACTCCCCTTTTCCCTTCAGCAGCTCGCGCAACAGCGTTGACCACTGACCGATACGCACCAGCTCTTCTGATGAAAAAACCGCTGACGACGCGTTCTCTGTTCCCACAGCCATAAACAACCTCATAGATCGACAAAAGATGTTCGCAGGCGCCGGAGGTGGCGCCGTCAGCTATGTTAATTCACCGCGATTGCCGCTGCACAGCGCCCGATCCGCCGCGAACGCTTTTCCAGATTTTCTTTAGCTTCGCTGACGGCGCGCTTCGCTTTACCGACCGCTTTGTTACAGGCGGATACGTTAAAATCAGGCGTGCGCCGGCGGGGGGATTTCCCTTTCCGCTGCGTTAACGACTACCCTTAACCGGGGATAAAACCATTCAATAAGGGAGCCGTGGAACTATGGTTGTGAACAGTATCGTTTACCGCAACGGAGAGCGTGGGGAAGTTATCGACCCGGAGAACATCAGCGACGTGATAAACGAGCCTGATGCTTTTGTCTGGCTGGGACTTTATCAGCCCGATCCGCCTTTTATGAAGAAAATGCAGGAGGAGTTCGGCCTGCATGAACTGGCGATCGAGGATGCATTGACCGCCCACCAGCGTCCGAAGCTGGAGCAGTATGGCGAATCGCTGTTTATCGTACTGAAAACGGCGCACCTGACCGAAAAACACCATATCGAATTTGGCGAAACGCACTTCTTCGTCAGCCAAAAATTCCTGATTACCGTGCGCCACGGCGCGTCTGACAGCTATGCGCCGCTGCGCCAGCGCGCCGCCGAGCGCCCTGAAATGCTGAGCAAGGGCGTCGGTTTCCCACTCTACTGCATTTTCGATTTTATCGTTGATAACTACAGCGATATCACCGCCTCGCTTAGCGAACGCATCAGCGAAATGGAGCGCGCGATGTTCCGCACCGAGTTTGACCGCAAATCGGTGCAGCATGTCTATACGTTGCGGCGTCAGCTGCTGGCGCTGCGCAACGCCGCGATGCCGGTGGACGAGATCTGCAATCAGCTGATTCGTCTGCATGAGGATATTATTCCCAAACCTTTGCGCGCCTATTTGCGCGACGTGCAGGATCACGCGCACCACGTTGTCACCGATACCGACGACATGCGTGAAATCCTGACTAACGCCATGCACGTCAACCTGGCGCTGGTGACGGTGCAACAAAACGAAGTCGTGAAAAAGCTGGCGGGCTGGGGGGCGATTCTGGTGATCCCGACGGTAATCTTCAGCATGTACGGCATGAACTTTGAAAGCATGCCGGAAATCCACTCTCCCTTCGGCTACCCAGCGGCCATTGGCGGCACGCTGCTCGCCTGCGCCGCGCTCTACTGGCGACTGAAACGCGCAGGCTGGCTGTAAAGGAGATAATGCATAACCGATGCCGCACAGCGTCGCATCGATTCTTCTGGCTTTGCCCTTGAATTACTCACTAACGCCGTGCTGCCCAGCTTAAGGCGACGGGCGGCCAGGCAGAGAAGTAAAGCGTCCCGCTGCCAGGGAAGATGCGGGCCGAACTGTCAGGGATGACGGATTGCGTCTTTACGATCTGACTGGGCGTCCGACGCAGGCGCTGTCGTTTTGCCAGCGAAGCGGGCGCTAAAGGCCTGTCTTCTGGTCGCCCCTTCCACGTGGACGCCAACCTTTCCGCCTCGCTCCCTTCAACCGCATCGCCCTTAATCCTCAGATGAACACCGCTGTCCCACAGACTCGCGCACCACCAGCGTTCCGCACAGGGCCGCGCGCGCAGGATCGTTTTTGATGTTCAGGATCCTTTCCACCGCGTTCTGGATCATGTGCTCGATGGGGATATCAAGCGTGGTGAGCGCTGGCGACACAAAGCGCCCCACCTTCGCATTATCAAACCCCGCGACCGAAACATCTTCCGGCACCGCCAGCCCCTGATCTTTCAGCGCCTTGATCGCGCCCAACGCCATATCGTCATTGGCAGCGAGAATCGCGCTGAAAGTTCGGCCTTGAGCAAACAGCGCCTGCGCCGCGCGATAGCCGCTCTCCATGCTCCAGTCGCCCTGCGCCAGCAGCGCGTCCGTATCCTTAACGCCGAGCGCGTTTAACTTATCCTGCCACGCCTGCTGACGCGCCGTATTGCTGGGCGACAGCATACTGCCGCGAATATAGGCGATGCGCCGGTGCCCCTGCGCCTGGAGATAATCCATCATGATTTCGCTGCCGCGATAGTGATCGATAAACACCGCATTATCGGGCAAGGCGGAGAGTCGCTGGTTCAACGCCATTATCGGCACCGGGCTCTCGCTGATGATTTTCGCCAGCTGCGGCGCCGGGATATGCCGCGCATAAACCATCACGCCAGCGCACTTCATGCGTACCAAAAAGTCGATGGCGTTCATCTCCTCTTCCGCGCTCTGCTTGCCGTCAGCGAAAATCAGGCGATGATTGTGCGCTTCGCAAAACTTCGCCGCGTTATAAACCAGCGTCGAGAAAAAGGGACCGTTATAAACCGCATTGGTCATCACCAGGCCAATCATGCTGCTTTTTTTCGTCGCCAGCTGCTGCGCCAACAGATTAGGCCGGTAGCCCGTCTCCTCAATGGCTTTGTACACCAACGCTTTTACCTCTTCCCTGACGACATCCTTTCCATTCAGCACGCGCGACACCGTGGATTTGGAAACGCCGGCACAGCGCGCCACGTCAAGCATTGTCACCATTACAGCCTCGCTTTACGGCAGCTTTGTAAAAAACTCTCCCAAAGGGAGCGGCTAAAACGGCGTCATTATATCGCAAAGCGAAGCGGACGCCGCAAGGTTATGCCGTGCGCCGCGCCGCGTTTTTCAAGATTGGTTTTGCCGTCGCGCATGATGCGCCAGAAGGGATCGGCACGGCCGCTACGCCGCGCCGGAAATATTTAGCTCACCGTCATTACCGGCGCGCCGGAGGCGACCGGACCGTCATTAACACATTTCGTCATGCGATACCCATCGCTGTTCATCACCAGAAAAGGCGTCGTGATGTCATAGCCCGACGCGACGATGGCGCTGCGCTGGAAGCGAATCAGCGGCGTGCCCGCCGTGACCCGATCGCCGACCTGCACCAGCGTCGAAAAGTGCTGACCGCCGAGATTAACCGTATCCAGCCCGACATGGATCAGAATTTCTGCGCCGTTATCGCATACCAGACCGACCGCGTGATGGCTGTCAACGGTAGAAGCGACCTCCGCGTCGCAGGGCGCGACGATAACATCCTCCTCCGGCACGATGGCGATGCCGTCACCCAGCAGGCCGCCAGCGAAGCTCTCATCGTTCACGCTGGCCAACGGCAGCGCATTGCCCGCCACCGGACTCATCAGGGTTAAGGTTTTGCCCGCCGCCGCAGGCGCGGTACCTGTCGACGACGCGGTCGCCTCTGAATGCGCCGATCCGACGGAAGCGCCCGCAGCCTTGCCGCCCGCTTCGTTTTGCGCCTCCGGCTCGCGGAAGCCAACCAGGAACACCAGAATAAAGGTCGCCGCCATCGTCACCAACACCCCGGTCAACTCGCCGATAAAAGACATCGGGTTTTCCGGGCTGATGGCGTTCACAATGGTCAGCACGCCCGGCAAACCCGCATAGGCGTAGTAATAGCTGCCGAACAGGCTGGTGACGATGGCGCCCACCGCCCCGCCGATGCAGCCGCAGATAAAGGGCTTTTTCAGCTTCAGCGTAACGCCGTAAATCGCAGGTTCGGTGATGCCGAACACGCCGGTCAGCCCCGCCGACCAGGCGACGGTTTTAAAGCCGCGCTGCTTCGCTTTTATCGCGCAGGCGAAGGCCGCCGCCATCTGCCCTACTACCGCCATGGTTTGAAACGCCTGAAATGAATCACGGCCATGCAGATCGAAGTTCGCCATCACCACCGGCGTAATGCCCCAGTGCACGCCGAAGATCACAATCACCTGCCAGACCCCGCCGATCACCGCCGCCGCCAGCGCGGGCGCGGTGTCGAACAGCCAGTTGTAGCCCATGGCGATGCCGTTGGCGAGACCGGAGGTAACCGGCCCAATCAGCACCAGCGTCAGCGGCACCATAATCACCGCGCAGATCAGCGGCGTAAACAGCGGCGCCACCACCTGCGGCAACACGCGATTTACCAGCCGCTCCAGATAAGAAAGCCCCAGCACCAGGAACAGCGGAGGCAGCACCGACGAGGTATAGACCGTTTGCGCCAGCGGCAACGAGAAGAAGGTTACCGCCTCGCCTTTGGCGATCTGCGCCGCCAGCGTCGCCCACTCTGGATTAATCAGCGCGCAACAGCAGAACAGCGCAATAAACATATTGCACTTAAAGAATTTCGACGCGGTGACGGCGATAAATACCGGCAGAAACGCGAACGGCGTCCAGGAGATAAAGTTCAGCACGCTGAAGGCGCCGGTTTGCTGAAAGGCAGGCAGAAAATAGTTAACGGTAATCAGAATGCCCTGCAGGATCCCCGCCGCGGCGAGCACGTAGATAATTGGCGCGAACACCGCCGACATCGTGGCGATCACCGTATCGAGAACGCGCCTCTTCTCATTGCTCTGTTGCAGTTTGTCAGGGTCGACTATCGCCGCCAGCGCGTCATACACGTCCGCCACATGCGTGCCGATCACGACCTGGAATTGCCCGCCGCTCAGCACGACCGTGATAACGCCCGGCAGCGCCTTGATCTTTTCTACCGCGCCGGGCGGCGTCTCTTTCAACACCAGGCGCAGACGCGTGGCGCAGCGGGAAAAGCTAATCAGGTTGGTCTCGCCGCCCGTCTCCTGCAGGATATCAGCGGCTAATCTGGAATAATCTCGTATTTTTCCCATGGTCAGTCCCGGTAGCTGAAAATTTGAAACCGGTTTCAAACTAGCATTATGCAATACTGCTGCAACCGGTTTCAAACAGATCTGTGCCGCGCTTCGCAGTTTTTGCGACCGGGAAAGCAGCGAGAAAAAGAGGGATTCTAAAAAATAAAGGAAGCCAGCAGGCTTCCCTTATACTCTGTGAGGAAGGCTATTTCATGCTGGCGGCGATGGTCTCGACATTATGCTTAAACGCCGCCGCGTAGCTCGGCGCCGGACCGTTTTCTTCGCTCAGCGCCTCCGGGTAGAGTTCGCCGCCCGGCTGCGCGCCGCTGGCTGCCGCAATCTGCTTCACCAGGCGCGGATCGGTCTGGTTCTCAATGAAGTAAGCGGCGATCTTTTCCTGTTTGATCTGCTGAATCAGCTTGCCGACATCGCTGGCGCTCGCTTCCGCTTCGGTGGAAAAGCCGACCGGAGAGAGAAAATGGACGCCATATTCAGCGGCGAAATAGCCGAAGGCGTCATGGCTGGTTAGCACCTTACGCTTGCTTTCCGGCACGGCGGCAAATGTCTCTTTCGCCCAGACGTCCAGTTTCTCCAGTCGCTGAATATAGGCGGCGCCGCGCTGCTGAAAATAGTCTTTGTCCTGCGGATCGGCAGCAATCAGCGCGTTCATCACATTGCGCGCGTAAACAGCGCCGTTTTTCGCGCTGTTCCAGGCATGCGGATCGGTCACCTTATGCCCTTCTTCTTCCATGCTGCGCGTCTGAATGCCGTTCGACGCGATGATGACTGCGCCTTTGTAGCCAGAGGCCGCCACCAGACGATCCATCCATCCTTCCAGTCCCAGCCCGCTGACGAATACTACATCAGCCTTATTTAACGCCAGGCTATCTTTCGGCGACGGCGAAAAAGCGTGCGGATCGCCGTTGCGGCCCACCAGCGACGTTACCGTCACATGCTCGCCGCCGACCTCCTTCACCATATCGGCCAGCACCGAGAAACTGGCGACGGCGGTAACGGTTTTCGCCATCAGCGCCGGGCTAACGACCATTAACAGCGACAGCGCGGACGCTTTTACGATTCTGGAACCCATGTATAACTCCTTACCTGTAATTATCGGACTCTGTTTTTTAATATGCGGAATACCCCTTTCTCCGCGCCGAACAGCACGGAAATCAGGAAGATCAGGCTGGCGGTCAGCACAATTGCCGGGCCTGCGGGCAGCGACTGATACCAGGACCAGGCCAACCCAATAAAAGCGCTGACCATGCCGGTTAACACCGCCAGCAGCAGAATATGCGGCAGGCGGTTCGACCAGCAGCGCGCGGCGATAGCGGGCAGCATCATCAGCCCTACCGTCATCAGCGTGCCGAGGATCTGAAAGCCCGCCACCAGGTTCATCACCACCAGCGCGAGAAACAGCGCGTGAATCAGTCGCGGCAGTTGGGGGCGGCGCACCTGCAGAAAGGTCATATCAAACGCCTCCGCCACCAGCGCCCGATAGCAGACCGCCAGGATCAACAGCGTCAGGCTGGCGATGATGCCGATAAAGGTGAGCGCTTCGCCATTCACCGCCAGCAGCGAGCCGAACAGCAGATGCAGCAGATCGACCCCGCTGCCGCGCAGCGAAACCAGCGTGACGCCCAGCGCCAGCGAGCCGAGATAGAAGCCGGCGAAGCTGGAATCTTCGCGCAGCGTGGTGACGGAGCTAACCCATCCTGCCAGCAGCGCCACCAGCAGACCGGCGATAAAGCCGCCCACTCCCATCGCCAGCAGCGACATGCCGGAAAGCAGATAGCCGATAGCCACGCCGGGCAGCACCGCGTGCGACAGCGCATCGCCGATCAGACTCATCCGCCGCAGCAGTAAAAAGACCCCCAGCGGCGTCACGCTAAGCGACAGCGCGAGACAGGCGACCAGCGAACGGCGCATAAAACCGAATGCGGTAAAGGCCTCGAAAACAGGAAAAGTGGCCATCGGCTACGCTTGCCCTACCGCACAGCGAATCGCAGGCATCAGCGGCGCGCTGCCGTTCGTCAGCACCTCGGCGGTATTTCCCCAGTGGTAATGCCCTTCATGCAGGAAAAGCAGCTGCGGAAAATGGCGTTCGACCACGGACTGACTGTGCAGCACGGTGATGATGGTTTTGCCCTCGCGGTGCAGCGCGTCGATCATCTGCAGCAGCAGCGCGCGGGTCTGGCTGTCGATGCCGGTAAACGGCTCGTCCAGCAGCAGTATGTCGGCATCCTGAACCAGCATGCGCGCGAACAGCATCCGCTGAAACTGCCCGCCAGAGAGCTGGCTGATGGCGCGTCCGGCCAGATGGATTAATCCCACCTGCATGAGCGCATCGTCGATTCGCTTGCGCATCGTACGGCCCATGCCGCGCAGCATGCCGGTCGACGGCCAGCTGCCCATCGCCACCACGTCGCCGACCCGCAGCGGAAACTGATGGTCGATATCGCTCTGCTGCGGCAGCCAGGCGATCTGCGGCTTGCGCTGTGCATAGCGCACCGTGCCGCTGACGGCGGGCAGCAGTCCGGCCAGGGTTTTCAGCAGAGTAGATTTTCCGACGCCGTTGGCACCCATGATCGCCGTCAGGCTGCCCGGCGTGAACTGGCCGCTAAGCGGCTGGCTCAAGGCTCTGCCCCGGTAGCCCGTCACAAGGTTGTTCAGTTTAATCATGGGAGCATTTCCGCCCAGCGAATCGCGATCCACAGCGCGGCGAGCAGCAGCGCGACGGCGAAAGCGCGGGCCAGCGCAGAGCAGGCTAGCAGGGAGAGGCCGCGGCGTTTAGAAGCTGAAAACAGGTCAGGCATAACATACTCAATATCAGGCTGTCGCCGCACGGTCAGCGGCGCGGGGTCAAGGTTCGCGTTAACACGCAGGTTTATCAGGCGGGCGCGTCAGGTTTGCAGAACAGGCCGCATGCCTTTGTTGGCATGTTATAACATAACAATTCTTAAAAACAAAGCCTGCCGCTGCGTCCAGGGAAGGCGGGATACGGCTGCGCGCCGCTGAGTCAGCAAAAGACAGCAGCACGGCTGAAATCAGAGGAAACAGAAGACTGCGAGAAGATGCGAAAAGAGAAAAGCAGATAAAGCGGATAAAGCGGATAAAGCAGAAAATCGTGAGCGGCGGGCGCGAGCAGAATAAATCCGGCTGCCCGCGACGCAGCCGCGCATAAAAAAGCGGGCTGGGATGCCCGCTACAAGAGATAGTGCGTAAAGCTCCAATGGCTGACGCGCCCGCCGCTTTATTACGCCAGCGTATGCTCGGTGCGCGCGATAATATCATCCTGCGCATCAGGCGACAGCGCGGTAAAGAAGGCGGAATAACCCGCTACCCTGACCACCAGATCGCGATAGCGGTCGGGATGCTTTTTCGCCTCGATCAGCGTCTCGCGCGACACAATGTTGTACTGAATATGCCAGCCCTGATGATCTTCGAAGAAAGTGCGCAACAGCGCCATCAGCTTCTGACGATCGCTTTCATTATCGAGCGTCGCCGGGTTCAGCTTCTGGTTCAACAGCACGCCGCCGAGGATAGCGCCGGTCGGCAGCTTGCCTACCGAGCCGATCACCGCCGTCGGTCCCAGATGGTCGGTGCCGGAAGCGGGACTTGCGCCTTCCGCCAGCGGCGTTCTGGCTTTACGGCCATCGGGCGTCGCCATGGTCTGCGCGCCGAACGGCACGTTAGCGGAGATCGAGGAGGTGCCCGCATAGTAATCGCCGCCGATTGGGCCGCGGCCGTAGCGCGGGTTATGGTAGTTTTTAATCTCGTCGATATAGGTCTGATACGCGCGCACCAGCAGCGCATCCACGTTGTCATCGTCGTTGCCATACTTCGGCGCGCCGTTAATCAGCCTTTGGCGCAGCTGTTCGTGCGTCAGCCCGTCGTAATCGCTTGCCAGCGCTTCCGCCAGCTGCCGCTGCGCGACGGCGCCCTGTTCGAAAACCAGCTTTTTCACCGCCGCCAGGCTGTTGCCGAGGTTAGCGATGCCGACCTGTAAGCCGGAAACCCAGTCATACTTCGCCCCGCCCTGCTTAATACTTTTCGCGCGTTCGATGCAGTCGTCCACCAGCGCCGAGCAGAGAATATCGTGCGCGTTCTCCTCCAGCACGGTATCCACCACATATTCAATCTCAATCGACTTACGGGTGTAGTAGCGGATCTGTTTATCCCAGCACGCCAGAACCTCATCGAAATGGGTAAAGTTGCCTTTCGACAGCGCCTGCTCCTGCGGCAGGAACACCTTGCCGCTGGTAGCGTCGCGGCCCCCTTCCAGCGCCGCCAGCATCACCCGCGCGAAGTTGATAAAGCTCATGCCGGTGCAGCGATAGCCCCATTTGCCGCCGACCGCGGTTTCGATGCAGCCGATGGCGGCGTAGTCCCAGGCGTCCTCCGGCGCGACGCCGAGCTTAATAAATTCGGGAATAACGATTTCATCGTTGTTGAAGGCGGGCATGCCGAAGCCACAGCGAATCACCTGCACGCAGGCATCGAGGAAGTCGTCGCTCATGCCCGCATGATAGCGCACGCTGAGGTTCGGCTGCGTGGAGCGCAGGCGGCCGCACGACTCCAGAATGGCGTAAGAGAGCGGATTCACCGCATCCACGCCTTTGCCGTCGCGCAGGTTTTGCCCGCCGATGGTGACGTTCTGATAAAGCGGACTGCCGGCCGAGGCTTTAGAGTGGGAGCCGGAGCGGATCTTGTTCACTTCCAGCAGCTTCAGCCAGCAACCATGCAGCAGCTCAATCGCCTGCTCGCGCGTCAGCGTCTGCTCCAACTCCACGTCGCGGCGGTAAAACGGATAGAGATACTGATCCATGCGGCCAAACGAAACGGAGTGGCCGTTGGATTCGATTTGCAGCATCAGCTGGATGAAGTAGCAGAGTTGCAGCGCCTGCCAGAAATTTTTCGGCGGCTGGTGGGCGATGACCTCGCAGTTTTCCGCGATGCGCAGCAGCTCCTCTCTGCGCGCCGGACGCGCTTCCTGCGTCGCCATCCGCCGCGCCAGATCGGCATAGCGGATAATATGATCGCTGACCGCCTCCAGCACGATGGCGATCGCCTTCAGGAACTGTTCGCCGTGCAGATCCTCCAGGACGGTCAGGTTGATGCGGCTGCGGCGCTCCGCCACTTTTTCCCTCAGGCCGTCCAGCCCTTTTTCCAGCAGCAGCGGATAGTTGACCGCCAGATGCGCGTCGCCGGAAGTCATATTGCCTTCGGCTTTGATGATGCCGGTCGCCAGCAGCGCCTGCTGTTCGTCGGTGAACATGCCGTAGCAGCGATCCTGCACCGTCTGGCCGCGCCACCACGGACAAACTTCATGCAGCACGCGCTTGTTCTCTTCCGTCACCGCGAAACCGGCGCCGGGGCGATCGGCCAGATCGTCGATCTCTTTTTCGATCCAGCTGACGGTATATTCCGGGAAGATCGGCGCGGCGCGTACTTCGCTCGCCTGGTTGCCGACGATCAGCTCATCATGCTTAATCCAGATAGTGCGGTTGGCGAGATGGTAAGCCAGCGCCAGCGCCCGGCGTACCGGCACCGGCTTATCCATGTTCTCCTGATAGATTTTGGTGTAGTGCGCGGCGCGCTCGGTGCACACCGGCGGCTTGACGATATGTACCAGCGCGTCTTTGTGGGCCTTGATACGTTCGCTCAGGGTATCGAGTTTCAGAGTCGTCATAATTTATCCTCTCAGTGTCGCCGTCAGGCCTTTTTGCGCGGCGTAATGCTGCGCAAAGGTGAGCAGCGCCGGATCGTCCAGCGGTTTGTCCGGCGCATGGTAGGGCTGATTAAGCAGGGCGTACTTGTTCATGCCCAGCGTGTGGTAAGGAAGAAAGTGGATCGCGCTGACGCCGAGTTCATCCGCGGCAAAATTAACGATGGCGCTCACCGACGCTTCGTCGGCGTTAAACTGCGGAATCAGCGGCACGCGAATAATCATCGGCTTGCCGGCGTCGGCCACGCGGCGCAGGTTTTTCAGCACCCGCTTCGCCGAGCCGTCGGTCCAGGCATGGAACCGTGTCTCATCGACATGCTTCAAATCTGCGAGAAAAAGATCGATATGCGGCAACGCGGGTTCGATATAGCGCCACGGCACATGCAGGCAGCTCTCCACCGCCGTATGGATGCCCTCGTCATGGCACTGGCGAAACAGGCTCGCCGCCAGCTCAGGGTTCATAAAGGGTTCGCCGCCGGAAAGCGTGACACCGCCGCCGCTGCGCGCGTAGAAAGGTTTATCGCGCCTCACCGCCGCCATGATCGCGTCCAGCGGCTTTTCTTCGCCGCAGACGCTTAACGCCAGCGTCGGACAGCAGTGTTCCAGCGCCGCGATATGGTCCGGTTGCAGGCGCTGCCGGTCAATGGTGATGCCGTTCAGCGTTCTGGCGATAACCTCCGGCGCCGCCTGCTGACAGAGATCGCACTGTTCCAGGCAGAGGCGCGCGTCATACAGCAGATCTTTATGGCGGGAGCGGCTTTCAGGATTCTGGCACCAGCGGCAGCCCAGCGAGCAACCTTTAAAAAAGACAACGGTGCGAATGCCGGGACCATCATGCGTCGAATAACGCTGGATATTAAAAATCATAAGCCCTCTCCTTTCTTGCGTTCGAAGATTTGATAACTTTCGAAAGAAAGCGATATTGACACTGGTCAATAAAAAAGCGGAGTCGGGCGATATACTCAGCGAAACTTGCTAAACCTCACGATCTCCTCAGGAGCTGGTTATGGAACTCTATCTCGATACCGCCGACGTCGCGGCCGTCAAACGCCTGGCGCGCATTTTTCCCCTCGCCGGGGTCACGACTAATCCAAGCATTATCGCCAGCGGCAAAACGCCGGTTGACGAGGTTTTGCCCGCGCTGAAAGAGGCGCTGGGCGGCCGTGGCAAGCTGTTTGCGCAGGTCATGGCGCCACAGGCGGAAGGCATGGTGGAAGATGCGTTTCGTCTGCGCGCCATCATTAACGATCTGGTGGTGAAAATTCCGGTAACGGCGGAAGGGCTGGCGGCGATTAAACAGCTGCGCGCGGCGGGCGTCCCTACGCTGGGTACTGCGGTCTATGGCGCCTCGCAGGGGCTGCTGGCGGCGCTGGCTGGCGCGGAGTATGTCGCGCCCTACGTTAACCGTGTGGACGCGCAGGGCGGCGACGGCATTCAGACGGTAAGCGACCTGCAACAGCTCCTGACGCTGCACGCGCCGGGCGCGAAAGTGCTGGCGGCGAGCTTTAAAACGCCGCGTCAGGCGCTGGACTGCCTGCTGGCCGGTTGCGCCTCGATCACGCTGCCGCTGGACGTGGCCGAACAGATGATCTCTGCGCCCGCCGTCACTGCCGCCGTCGAGAAATTTGAGCAGGACTGGCTCGCCGCTTTCGGCAAGACAGGTCTGTAAGCCGCTTTCAAAAAGCGCAGTCATACATAACGCCGGGCGGCCCGCTGCCCGGCTTTTTTTATGCTGAATGAGTTAACGCATTACTTCACCTAAGTTAAAGAAATGTGATCCTTTTCACTCCCTGCGTCGATCTTCTTTGTTATCTTTCGTCTTAGACTTACGAATGAAAGTTAAGACTTTCATTTCCCCGAAAAGGCCAACCTGAACCGCGGAGAAAACGATGAACGCATCCTTCACCTCACTGACCTTACCGAGTGATTACAAAAAAAACGTCGTGGAAATGAAGCGGGCGTTACGCGCGCAGATTGGCGACGTTGACGCCCTGTTCCGCCAGGTTTGTCAAAAGATCGAAACGGAGATCGCCGCCGCGCGTGAAGAAGAACGGCGTAACGGCAGCGCCTGGCCGGTGCTGCGCCAGGAAGATGTCGCGGCGGGAAACGTGACGCCCGCGCAGATCGCGCAGATCAAACGCCGCGGCTGCCTGGTGGTGAAACAGACTTTCCGCCGCGACGACGCGCTGGCGATGGATCAATCGATGCTGCACTACCTGGATAAGAATCACTTCGATGAAATCTACCGCGGCCCTGGCGATAATTTCTTCGGCTCGCTGGAGGCGTCGCGCCCGGAAATTTATCCGATCTATTGGTCGAAGGCGCAGATGGAGGCGCGGCAGAGCAGCGAAATCGCCGCCGTTCAGTCTTTCCTTAACCGTTTGTGGACCTTTAAGCACGCCGGGGGCGAATGGTTTAATCCCGACGTCAACATCATCTATCCCGATCGCATCCGCCGCCGTCTGCCGGGCACCACCTCAAAAGGTCTGGGCGCGCATACCGATTCCGGCGCGCTGGAGCGCTGGCTGCTGCCCGCTTATCAGCAGGTATTCGGCAAGATTTTTAACAACCGTTTTGAAGAATACGATCCCTGGGATGCGGCGCACCGCCCGGAAGTCAACGAGTATGACATGGACAACACCACCAAATGCTCCGCGTTCCGCACTTTCCAGGGCTGGACGGCGCTGTCGGATATGGGGCTGGGCCAGGGGCTGCTGCATGTGGTCCCGGTGCCGGAAGCGATGGCCTATGTGCTGCTGCGTCCGCTGCTGGACGACGTGCCGGAAGATGAACTGTGCGGCGTGGCGCCGGGTCGGGTCTTGCCGGTTTCCGAACAGTGGCATCCGCATCTGATCGCCGGGCTGAGCAGCATCCCCGCGCTGGAGGCAGGCGATTCGGTCTGGTGGCACTGCGATGTGATCCACGCCGTCGCGCCGGTAGACAACCAGCAGGGCTGGGGCAACGTGATGTACATTCCGGCGGCGCCGGCGTGTGAGAAGAATATGGCCTGTGCGCAGCGCGTGCGCGAGGCGCTGGAAACCGGCGCGTCGCCGGCGGACTTCCCGCGGGAAAACTATGAGCAGAGCTGGCAAGATCGTTTTCTTATCAGCGATCTCAACGCACGCGGCCGTCGCGCGCTGGGCATCGATCCGCTCTGATGCAGCTAACAGGCGAGCGTAGCGTACGCCATGACGTTGAACGTGGACGGCCTTGCGGGCCGTCCCGACGCGATGCTATCGGGAGATGATTTTGTTATACTCCTCTCCCCGCTCCCCAGGATGAGACGCCGGATGAACGCAAGGCAATTACAGATTATTCAACTGGTTAATGAAAGAGGCAGCATCAGCGTCAGCGAGCTGTCGCGCCTGACCCACGTTTCCGAAGTCACGGTGCGTCAGGATCTCAACACGCTGGAGAAAGGCAGCTATCTGAAGCGCGTTCACGGCTCCGCGATCTCGCTGGAAGGCGACGACGTCGCGGCGCGTATGCAGGCGCGTTTTCCGCTTAAGCAGGGTCTGGCGGAGTATGCCGCCTCGCTGGTGAAGCCTGGAGAATCGGTGTTTATCGAAGGTGGCAGCACCAACGCGCTGCTGGCCCGCTGCCTGGCGAACAACGACACCATCACCATCGTCACCGTCAGCCACTATATCGCCGGACTGTTAAAATCGTCACGCTGCGAAGTGATCGTGCTGGGCGGCCTCTATCAGAAAAGCAGCGAATCGGTGGTCGGTCCGTTAACCCGCAACTGTATTCAGCAGGTGCATTTTCAGAAAGCCTTTATCGGCATCGACGGCTGGCATCCTGACACCGGCTTTACCGGTCGTAATATGCTGCGCAGCGATATCGTCAACGCGGTAATGGCAAAAGATATCGATACCTTCGCGTTAACCGACTCATCGAAGTTCGGCCAGTTTCATCCCTACCCGATCGCCGTCGACAAACCTTTTCGTCATGTGATTACCGATACCGGCCTGGAGGCGCGCTACCGCCAGCTGCTTGAACAACAAGGCATTTGCGTCCATCAGGTTAACGAAAACATCCCCGGCGTAGCGTAACGGGGCGGTTCGCCTCGCGTCGTCCTTCCCGCCCCCCTTTATTTCCGTCTGGTTCATAAACCCCGTTACCGCCCTGCCGCTCAACTATCACGGCCCTTCACTTCCTGTCCGATGGTCTATGATTGTTCTTTGTATGCTGCCTGGAGCCGAAACCGCCGGACACCGTTTCAACACGCATTCTCTGGGGGGCAGCCACTTCGTGATTGACCAGAAGAACGATGCCCCATTACGGCGCCAGATCACGCTTACTGATTTAAGCACCTGAAACTCACATCACCGGATTCAGCCGGGCGATGTCGTCTATTGCTCACATCTGGGTTAAAACGAGGCAGTTGAATGGAGTCCAAATCATTTCTTAAAAGTTGGGGCGCGGAATATGTGGCCGCCGACACCGTCCGTTTTCGTCTCTGGGCTACCGGCCAGCAAAAAATCACGCTCAGGCTGTCAGGTAAAGAGGCAGAAATGAAGCCGGTCGGCGACGGCTGGTTCGAACTTGAGGCCACCGGCGTGGCGCCCGGCGCAGAGTATAATTTTGTTCTCGCCGACGGCACCGTGGTGCCGGATCCCGCCTCGCGCGCGCAGAAGGCGGACGTTAACGGCCCCTCTCTGGTGATCGATCCCACCCGCTATACCTGGCAGAACGCCGCCTGGAAAGGCCGCCCGTGGGAAGAGAGTGTGGTCTATGAGATGCACATGGGCACCTTTACGCCGGAAGGCACCTTCCGCGCCGCTATCGATAAGCTGCCGTGTCTGGCCGAACTTGGCGTAACGATGATTGAAGTGATGCCGCTCTCCCAGTTTGGCGGCAACCGCGGCTGGGGCTACGACGGCGTGCTGCTCTACGCGCCGCATTCCGCCTACGGCACGCCGGACGATTTTAAAGCCTTTGTCGACGCCGCGCACGGCCATGGCCTGTCGGTAGTGCTCGATATCGTGCTGAACCATTTCGGGCCGGAAGGCAATTATCTGCCGCTACTGTCACCCGACTTCTTCCATAAAGAACGTATGACGCCCTGGGGCGCAGGCATCGCCTACGACGTCGATGCGGCACGACGCTACATTGAAGAAGCGCCGCTGTTCTGGCTCAGGGAGTATCACCTTGACGGTCTGCGCTTCGACGCCATCGACCAGATTGAAGATCCTTCCGACAAGCATGTGCTGATCGAAATCGCCGAGCGCATCCGTGCGGAAATTACCGATCGACCGATCCATCTGACCACCGAAGATTGCCGCAACGTGATTTTCCTGCATCCGCGCGCGGAAGATGGCTCCGTGCCGCTGTTTACCGGCGAATGGAACGACGATCTGCATAACGCCGTGCATGTCTTCGCCACCGGCGAAACCCACGCCTACTATCAGGATTTCGCCAGCGAGCCGGAAAAACGCATCGCGCGCGCGCTGACCGAAGGTTTCGTCTATCAGGGCGAAGTGTCGGCGCAAAGCGGCGAGAAGCGCGGCGTGAAAAGCAGCGGCCAGCCGCCGGTCGCCTTTGTCGATTTTATTCAGAACCATGACCAGGTCGGCAACCGCGCGCAGGGCGAGCGGCTGATCGAACTGGCCGGCGCCGACCGCACCAAAGTGATGCTGTCGATGCTGCTGTTGTCGCCGCATATCCCGCTGATCTTTATGGGCGAGGAGTATGGCGAAACCAACCCGTTCCTGTTCTTTACCGATTTCCACGGCGACCTGGCGAAGGCGGTGCGCGAAGGCCGCGCGCGCGAGTTCCAGGGCCACGCCGGGCATGAAGGCGAAAGCGTGCCCGATCCGAACGCCAAAGAGACCTTCGATATGTCGAAGCTCGACTGGAAAAAGCGGGAGAGCGAAGAAGGCAAAGCTTGGCTGACGCTAACGCGCGAACTGCTGGCGCTGCGTCAGCAGCATCTGGCGCCGCTGCTGGCGACCGCAGGCGGCGACGCGGGCAAGGTGCTGAAAACGGCGGAAGGCTTCCTCGCCGTCACCTGGACCTTCCCGCGCGGCACGCTGTCGATGGCGCTGAACATTGGCGAGAAGACGGAGCCGCTGCCCGATCTGCCGGGTGAAACCCTGTTCGCCTGGCCGCAGGCGGCAGATGCGCTGCCGCAGAATTCGATTATCGTCCGCCTGGCTTCTGGAGACGCAACGTGAAGATCCCAACCGCTACCTATCGCATTCAGTTTCGTAACGGCATGACCTTTGACCGCGCCGCGGCGCTGGTGCCCTACCTGAAGCGTCTGGGCATCAGCCACCTGTACGCCTCGCCGATTTTTACCGCGACGGCGGAGTCCACTCACGGCTACGATGTCACCGACGCCAACGAGATCGACCCCGCTATCGGCGGTCGCGAAGGCTTCGACCGCATGGCGAAAACGCTGAAGGAGGCTGGACTCGGCCTGATTCTGGACATCGTGCCGAATCATATGGCCGCCTCGCTGGAGAACGCCTGGTGGCGCGACGTGATCGAGCATGGCGAAAAGAGCCGCTATGCGCGCCATTTCGATATCAACTGGTCGCGTCGCCTGACGCTGCCGTTCCTCGGCGACACCTTTGAGGCGGTGCTGGAAAACGGCGAGATCAGCGTCAAGGCGGACCCGAAAACCGGCAAGCCCGCTTTCGCCTATTACGACAGCTACTATCCGCTGACGCCGGAGAGCTGGCAGGGGCGCGAAGAAGAGGTGCTGAAGCTGACCGACAAGGCGCAAATCGCCGCGCTGCATGAGCAGCAACCGTGGCGGCTGATGTCCTGGCGCGATGCGCCGCGCGATCTCTCCTACCGCCGCTTTTTCGAAATCACCGGACTGGTCGGCGTGCGCGTCGAAGATAAACAGGTCTTCGACGATACCCATCGGCTGATTCTGGAGCTGGTGCATTCCGGCGTGGTCGACGGCCTGCGCGTGGACCATGTCGACGGGCTCGCCGATCCCAAAGCCTACCTGGAGCTGCTGCGTCAGGAGGCCGGACCGGACTGCTATATCACCGTGGAAAAAATCCTCGGCAAGAACGAGCAGATCCCGGAAGACTGGCCGATTTCCGGCACCACCGGCTATGAGTTTATCGAATCGCTTTCCGACGTGCTGGTGGACGATGAGCAGCTCGACGCCTTGCGCGCCGCCTGGGACTACGTGGTCGGCAAGCCGGTTGATATGAGAGCGGAGTTGCGCGCGGCCAAACTGCTGATGGTCGATAAAAACTTCGAGGGCGAATTCACTACCCTGCTGCATCTGGCGATGGGCATCGCCGGGGCGGACAATGCCGGCGTGGAAGAAAATGCGGTGCGCGGCGCGCTGCGCGAACTGCTGGTTGCGTTTCCGGTCTATCGCACCTACGGCACCACGGCAGGTTTGCCGCCGGAAGGCCTGGCGCTGTTGCAAAAAATAGTGCAGCGCGTCAAAAGCAGCGCGCACGCGCCTGATACCCAGGCGCTCGATTTCCTGACCGACATTCTGGCGGGCAACGTATCGGATCGGGTGGCGGGCGACGCCGCGACCTTCCGCACGCGCTTCCAGCAGCTGACCGGCCCGCTGATGGCGAAATCGGTCGAAGATACCCTTTTCTTCCGGCAGAACATGGAGCTGGCGCTGAATGAGGTAGGCGCCGAGCCGATGCCGCGCACGTTCTCGCTTAACCGTTTCCACGCCGAGATGAAGACGCGGCTGGAGCGGCAGCCCGATGCGCTTTCCGGCACCTCTACCCATGACACCAAACGCGGCGAAGATGCGCGCGCCCGGCTCTATACGCTGACCGAAGCGCCGGAGCAGTGGGCAGAATGCGTCGCCCGCTGGCGTCAGATGAACCAGGAAAAGGTGGTGCAGCTTAACGACGGCGCCGCGCCGAAACCGGCCGTGGCCTGGATGCTCTATCAGGCGCTGGTCGGCGTCTGGCCGACCACGCTGCGCCCCGACGACGAAGCGGGCCTGAAGGCGCTGGAAGAACGTTTCCTCGCCTTTACCGAGAAGGCGCTGCGCGAGGCCAAGCTGCGCACCAACTGGGGCGACAGCAACGACGCCTATGAAACGGCGGTGCTGGACTATGCGCGCCATCTGCTTTCTCCGGCGAACCAGACCTTCCTGCAGGATTTTTATCGCACCATTCAGCCCTTCGTGCGCGCCGGCCTGGTCAACAGCCTGACCCAGACCATTATCAAGCTGACCGCGCCAGGCGTGCCCGATATCTATCAGGGCAGCGAGGGGCTGAACTTTAGCCTTGTCGATCCCGATAACCGGCGCGAACCCGACTTCGCCACGCTGGAGCAGTGGCTGGCCGACGATGAAGCGCCGACCACCGGCAACGAGCAGAACTGGCTGAGCGGAGAGCTGAAGCAGCATGTCACCGCGAAGCTGCTGCGCTTCCGTCAGCAGAAGCCGATGCTGTTCCGCAGAGGCGATTACCTGCCGCTCGCCGCCACCGGCAAGCGCGCGGAAAACGTCATCGCCTATGCGCGCGCGCAGGACGACGAGGCGCTGATCGTCATCGCGCCGCGCCTGGTGCTGAACGCGTTGCACGAGGGTCTGGCGCAGCCGCAGCTGGCACGCTGGAGCGAAACGGAGATCCCCCTGCCCGCGTCGCTGGCTAACCGTCGCTACCGCGACATTCTCAGCGGGGAAGAGCTATTCCTGACCGATCGCATCAGCATGGAGTCGGTCGATTGTTGTTCGTCTGTGGTTCTTGTAACACTCTGATTTTGCTTATCAGTAAGCGTTAAACGCTGTTACAGGCAAAATGTTCATTCGATGGAGAAGAATGCATGTCAAACGGTAAGCCTTTTGAAATAACAGCAGGGTATAGTCATCTTCTCGGCGCCAACTTTGATGGCGACGGCGTCAACTTTGCGATCTTCTCGGCGCATGCGGAGCGCGTGGAGCTTTGTCTCTACGATCCGAGCGGCAAAAACGAAATCGCCAGGCTGGATCTGCCGGAATATACGCATGAAGTGTGGCACGGCTATGTGCCTGGGCTGAAGCCTGGCGCGCTCTACGGATACCGCGTCCATGGCCCCTACGATCCTGAAAACGGTCATCGCTTTAACCCTAATAAGCTGCTGATCGATCCTTATGCGCGCGAGCTGGTCGGCGATATTGAGTGGAATGAAGCCCACTTCGCCTACGACCTGCTGCACGAAGATAAAGATCTGACTTTCGATACGCGCGACAGCGCCCCGTTTACGCCGAAGTGTCGGGTGATCGATCCTAACGAGTTCGACTGGCAGGATAATAACCGCCCCTCTATCGCCTGGCCGAAATCGGTGATCTACGAGACGCACGTCAAAGGTTTTACCCAGCTTAACTCCGCCCTGCCGCCGGAGCTGCGCGGCAACTTTGAAGGTATGGGCCACAAGGCGTCCGTGGACTATATCAAGAGCCTCGGCATTACGTCGGTCGAGCTGCTGCCGGTTCACTGGTTCCCGGACGATCAGCATCTACTCGACAAGGGGCTGAAAAATTTCTGGGGCTACAACTCGCTGGGCTTCTTCGCCCCCGCATCACGCTACTACGGCCCGAAAGGCATTCAGGGCTTCCGCGATATGGTGCGCTCGTTCCACGACGCCGGCATCGAGGTCATCCTCGACGTGGTCTATAACCATACGGCGGAAGGCAATGAGCTCGGCCCGACGCTGTCGTTCAAGGGCATCGATAACTTCTCCTATTACCGCACCCTGCCTGACCAGCATCGTTATTACATCAACGATACCGGCACCGGCAACACTGTGAATACCTCGCATCCGCGCGTATTGCAGATGGTAATGGATTCGCTGCGCTACTGGGCGGAGTCGATGCATATCGACGGTTTCCGTTTCGATCTCGGCACCATTCTTGGCCGCGAGCCGGAAGGCTTCGACCAGCGCGGCGGCTTCTTCGACGCGGTAACGCAGGACCCGGTGCTTTCTAAAGTGAAGCTGATCGGCGAACCCTGGGATATCGGCCCCGGCGGTTATCAGGTCGGCGGCTTCCCGCCGGGCTGGGCGGAGTGGAACGATAAATACCGCGATACGGTGCGCGAATACTGGAAAGGCGACAACGTTTCCACCGACTTCGCCGCACGCCTGCTTGGTTCCGGCGACCTTTACGATCAGCGCGGGCGCCGTCCGTGGGCGAGTGTTAACTTTATCACCGCGCATGACGGCTTTACGCTGAACGATCTGGTCTCCTACAACGAGAAGCACAACGAGGAGAACGGCGAGGACAATAACGACGGCCATAACGATAACCGTTCTTATAACTACGGCGCCGAAGGCCCGACCGAGGATGAAGGCATCAACGCGGAGCGTGACCGCCAGAAGCGTAACTTCCTCGCTACGCTGTTCTTCTCCCACGGCACGCCGATGCTGTTGGCGGGCGACGAGTTTGGCCGCAGCCAGATGGGCAACAACAACGGCTACTGTCAGGACAGTGAGATCTCGTGGGTGCACTGGGACGATCTGCCGGAGACCTGCGAGGCGCTGCGCGAGTTCACCCGTCGGGTAATCAAGCTGCGGGCGGAGCAGCCGCTGCTACGCCGTGAAAGCTGGCGCGACGGCATGGATATCAAGTGGTTCAACGCTGGCGGCGGCTTCCAGCAGCCGGAACAGTGGGACGAAGGTTCGACGCTTGGCGTCTATATTGGTCGCGCCGACCTGCAGCCGGAAGAAGGCATCTGGCACGATGTGCTGATGCTGTTCAACCCGTTTGAAGGCAACGTGCCGTTCCAGATTCCGCAGTTCGGCGAAGGCGGCTGGGTGCTGGAGCTGACGACATCCGACAGCGCGAAGCGCGGCATGGTGATTACCAAAGAGATGGATTTCGAGCTGGAAGGTCGTAGTCTGGCCCTGTTCAGAAGACCGTAAGCGCGGGTTATCTGCTAAAAATCCCCGTTGGCGATGCCGGCGGGGATTTTTTTATTGCCTGACGCGGCGCGTTTTTAACGCACCTCGCTGTTAAAACACGCTGTCAGCACTGAAGAAAGGTGCTCAGGAAAACGTTCCGCGTACGCCTGCGGGATCAGTCCTTCAAGAAACGCTTTTACCGGACCGGTAATCATCCCCAGCGCCATATGAGCGGTGAGCTGACAGTCGGCGCACTGCGCGTCCGGCGAACTGCTCAGCATCGCTGCGACAGCCTCCACCATACGCTGATAGACCGCCGCGACGATCCTTGCGCCGTCCCGCTCTGCGGCGATGCTGTAGAGCGCCTTAGACTCTTGCGGGTTGGTCAGCTTCGCTGCGAGGAAGGCGTTCACCAGTAACGAGGCCATCTCAGCGACAGGTTTGCCGCGCGCAAGCAGACAAGCCTCTTCAATCGCGCTGGCCACGCCATGAAGATGTTGTTCAAGCACGCCCGCCAGCAGCGCGTCGCGGTTTGGATAATATTGGTAAAGGCTTCCCACCGACATACCGGCGCGCTGGGCGACGCGCGTGGTGGTGCAGCGGCTTAATCCTTCACGGGATAAAACCTGAATGGTTGCCGTATGCAGCGCATCGACGGTGGCGATGGCGCGCGCCTGAGCTGGCGTTTTACGGGCGTTGAGCGGGACGGGAGGCGTCTTCATCAAATGCGAATTCTTAAAGTAAGGGAGGCTTCATATACTGATACTTCCTGAACCTGATGAAATCAAGAAGGCAATAATGGGCATCATTGACAGCAGCGGCAGCTACAGACTCGGCGATCGTACGGTAAAACGGCTCGGCTATGGCGCCATGCAGCTGGCCGGTCCCGGCGTATTCGGGCCGCCGAAGGATAAACAGGCCGCTCTGGCCGTCTTGCGAGCCGCCGTGGAAGCGGGCGTTAATCATATCGACACCAGTGACTTTTACGGCCCGCACATCACCAATCAGTTGATCGGTGAGGCGCTATCGCCTTACGACGACGACCTGACGATCGTCACTAAGGTCGGTGCGCTGCGCGGCGATGACGCCTCCTGGCGACCCGCCCTGTCGCCGAAAGAAGTGACCCAGGCGGTGCACGATAACCTGCGCAACCTGCGGCTGGATGTGCTGGAGGTGGTGAACCTGCGGGCGATGTTTAAGGTGGATGGCCCGGCTGAAGGCTCGATTGAAGCGCCGCTGACCACGCTGGCGCAGCTACGGGAACAGGGACTGATTAAACATATCGGCCTGAGCAACGTAACCCGTGCGCAGATAGCCGAGGCGCAGCGGATCGTACCTGTCAGCTGCGTACAGAATATGTATAACATCGTTCAGCGTCAGGATGACAGCCTGATTAATGAGCTTGCGGCGCAGGGCATCGCTTACGTGCCGTTTTTCCCGCTAGGGGGATTCTCGCCCATTCAGTCCGCTACCCTGCAAAACATTGCGCAGCAGCTTGGCGCAACGCCGATGCAGGTCGCGCTCGCGTGGCTGCTTAAGCGTTCGCCGAATATCCTGTTAATTCCGGGCACCTCATCAGTCGCACATTTCAATGAAAATATCAGGGCGGCGGAACTGACGTTGCCAGAAGAGATGCTGAAGACGTTGGATACGCTGGCGGCATGATTCGGTTGTATAAGGCGGGCTGCCAGATAAGCAGCCCGCTCCGTTGCGGCGCCTTAAATCACATCGCACCTTGTCCAGTTGTAGTTAACCTGCGCCAGCTTGAGCTCTCCCGATACGTCGCCATAGCGACGATGCTGAGCATGAAAAAAATAGCGCTGTAGCCGCGCCGGCAGACGCTGCGCCCGATAGCGCAGCAGCGTGCTGTGCCAGAACGGCGCTGGCAGCGGCGTTTTCTCATGACGGGCAAGCAGTTCTTTTCTCCAGGACGAGGCTAACACCGCTTCGCAAAATCGCTGACGTGACATTATCGCCTGCTCATCAGGGATGCCCGCCAGCAAAAGCTGTCCCGGCAAAGCGACAAGCCGCAACGCCTTTATCGTCACACTCTTTCCCTGATAGTTTTGCCACAGGCTCAACAGCTGTGCGATTTTATCAGGCAGCGCTTCCCCTTCCTCATACAGAGGCGGCGTAATAGGCAAAAAGGTAAAATGAAACGCCTCTGTCGGCAGTACGTCTGCCAGCGTATCTTCTGCGCTCAACTGCCGAACCTCATCGAAGAGCGTATGTACGGCGGCAGGCATTGTCGGCCGAAGTCCAGCGGCCAGCGCCAGCTTCCGCGGATGATAATATCCTCCCCCCATCACCTCACCGACGCCGCTCTCCTGCTGCCAAAGGGAGACGGTTTTTTCATTCGTTGCGTGGTAGAGCGTGTCCAGATCTGTACTCATAAAACATCCCGACCTTTGGTTAGCAGAGGATAAAACGCGTTGCTGTTTAATTTAGCGGATTTTTGATGGGTTAGCGTGAAGTAAGCGGCAAGAAATGTGCTCAGGATAAAGAGAAGCTGGACGCTGTAAGTTGGAAACGACAAAAGAACCCTCTGTAAAACCAACTGGCTATCGCGTAACCTGGAAACATCCGGTGATTATCGTTAATATTTATAGTATTTAAATGAAAGTTAATTTTTATTTTTACCCTTCAATGCTATTTAAGGAGGCCAACAACGCAACTTTAACAGGGAGGTAAAAAGTGATGGTTAACTTAGTTATTATAATATCTCTTATCGCATTCGTGATAGTTTGTTTTATTTTACACTGGAGAGTTAGCCTTAAAAAGAAGATAGTCGCCCCCCATGTACGGCGCCGCTAACTTTCGCTGCTAACATCTGTTTAAATCGGCGTAGTGTATAGGAAGAAAGTTCACAGGGAACGACGGCTAGTCTACGTGTAAGCGTATTATGCGGGGTGAAAACGTTGGGATTAACGTTCAGGATGCCAACGGAAAAAGTTACTGGTGTATAAAAATTTCAGGAAAAATGAAAGAAGATGCCACGCTTCTTTCATTTTTTAAAATTCAGAATTGATGCTTGTTATAATGCCGACACTCTGCTTTCTAAGGACGCTACTGAAGTAATTAGTTTTTGGATTTAAGCGTTGACTGACAACAAAGGGACACACTGGCCTTTACTTGAATTGTGTACTGTTGAGCGCTCGTTCCAGGCATCTGTATACTGGATATCATCATGCAATACGCCAGGTGATTTTCTCGTATTGGATGCTGACGCTTTCAATATGGTTCATGTTATCATTGCCAGCTAACTTATCATCAGACACCTTACAATTAACGCCAGTGACTTTCAAACCTTCCAGCAACACGGTGTATTGACATAAAACAATGAAGCCTGATAATCATTACAAACTATCTTTCTGTTTATTATTTCCATTCATAACCATACCCGTTTTTGCTATGGAGAACGTGGCGGTAATCAAATAGGATTTTGATTTTAATGTTTTAATATCATATGCAATTGAATATTTCTCCTCAGCAATAAACTGATAGCCAAAAACCGGCAAACAGTCACCCTTTTGAATATAAAGCGGATTGTCATCAAAAGTCCTGATAAGCTCACGACCTTTATCACTATGAATTTGAACAGCAGTCACCTGCTCGCCGGGACTTAAAGGAGACAGAATGCAAACGTGATTATCTTTTATTATCGTTGTAGTAGGTGTTCGGGACACCATACGATCGCCAGGCCCAGGACAACCGGCCAATTAAAAAACAGAAGTTACTATCAGGTATTTTTTCATTACGGTCATTTCTCTTGTCCTGTAACGATTTTTTTATAAAGATTAGGGATATCTTTCATACTGTCTTTCCCTGTGTATTTACCTATACGTTCTGGCCTCTGGTAATAAGACTTTACCACCCTGCAGAGCCTGGAAAACAGCATCATGAAGCCGCAGAAGACAGCAGAAACGTCCGGGCCGGTCCACAGGAGGATGGAAAAAGCAGGAAATGGTTCGACGTTATGCGCACCTGGCGCCGAGCCATCTGACCGAATACGCGAAGCAAATTGATGCGATTTTCGGGCGGATTGTCCCAAATCTGTCCCACATGGGTTTAAGGGATGGCACTGATGATTGATAACTCTTTGATTTTATTGGTGCCGGTAATAGGAGTCGAACCTACGACCTTCGCATTACGAATGCGCTGCTCTACCAACTGAGCTATACCGGCTTTGGGAAGGGATGCTACGGGCTGTAACGTTAAAAAAAAGCGGCGCCTGAGTCAAGAGGCGCCGCATCGGATGCTGCTTTTGTCGCCAGCGGGCGGTTTTTCATCTGAGAACGAGCCAGCGCTACAGCCGCTCCGCTACACACTTAACCAACCACAAGTCGTTGTCCTGCCCGTTACGCCCGGATGGTATCGTCGCCGTAGCCAATCCACTTATAGGTTGTGAGCGCCTCCAGCCCCATCGGGCCGCGCGCGTGCAGCTTCTGTGTGCTGACCGCCACTTCCGCGCCCAGACCGAACTGGCCGCCGTCGGTGAAGCGGGTGCTGGCGTTGACATAGACCGCCGAGGAATCCACCTGTCGGACAAACCGATCGGCGGCGCGCGTGTCGCGCGTCAGAATCGCGTCGGAATGCTGGGTGCCATGCTCGCGGATATGCGCAATCGCCTCATCCATATCGGCGACGATGCGCACGTTCAAATCGAGCGACAGCCACTCGTCGTCATACTGCTCCGCCTTCACCGCTTCTACCTCGGCTGGCCCCTGCTGCAACAGCGGCAGGGAGCGTTCGTCTGCGTGCAGCTTAACGCCCTCCTGCGCCATACGCTGACTCAGCGCCGGCAGAAAAGCGTCGGCGACGGCGGCGTTGATCAGCAGCGTCTCGACCGAGTTGCAGGCGCTGGGACGCTGTTTTTTCGCGTTGACGATGACGTTCAGCGCCGCTTCCGGCTCAAAGTCGGCGTCGATATAGATATGGCAAACGCCGATGCCGCCGGTGATCACCGGAATGGTCGACTGCTCGCGGCACAGCTTGTGCAGCCCCGCCCCGCCGCGCGGAATCAGCATATCCACATAGCGATCCAGCTTCAGCAGCTGGTTCACCAGCTCGCGATCCGGGCTTTCAATCGCCTGCACCGCGCCAGCGGGCAGGCCGTGCTGCGCCAGCGCGGACTGAATCACGCGCACCGTGGCGCCGTTGGTGCGGTATGTCTCTTTACCGCCGCGCAGAATCACGGCGTTGCCGGTTTTCAGGCAGAGCGACGCCACGTCCACCGTCACGTTGGGGCGCGCTTCATAAATAACGCCGACCACGCCCAGCGGCACGCGGCGGCGTTCAATACGCAGCCCGCTGTCCAGCTGGCCGCCGTCGATCAGTTGGCCGACCGGATCGGCCAGGCGACATACCTGGCGCACATCGTCGGCGATGCCCTTCAGGCGCGCCGGGTTCAGCATCAGACGATCCAGCAGCGCCTCGCTCAGGCCGTTGCCGCGCGCATCTGCCAGATCCTGCTCATTGGCCGCGAGGATAGCCGCGCTCTGCGCTTCCAGCTGGTCGGCGATGGTCATCAGAACGCGGTTTTTCTCCGCGGTGGTCAGCGTGGCGAGCTGATATGAGGCCGCTTTGGCCGCCTTGCCCATTTCTTCCAGCATTCATGCCCCCTTAGCTGACAATCATGTCGTCACGGTGCATCGCAACCGGACCATATTCATATCCCAGGATATCACTGATTTCCTGGCTGTGATGACCGGCAATCATGCGCAGCGCATCGCTGTTATAACGTGACACGCCGTGGGCGATATCGCGGCCCAGCAGGCTGCGAATGCGGATCACTTCGCCACGGGAGAAATTGCCGCTCACTTCGCGGATGCCCTTTGGCAGCAGCGAACTGCCGCGCTCCAGCACCGCCGACAGCGCGCCGTCGTCGATCACGATCTCGCCCGCAGGCGGCGCGCCGAAAATCCAGCGCTTGCGCATCTCCAGCGGCGACTGCTGCGCATGGAAACGGGTGCCGACCGGCTTGCCCGCCGTCACGTCGCCAATCACGCCCGGACGGCTGCCCGCGGCGATAATCACATCGATGCCGGCGCGGCAGGCGACGTCCGCCGCCTGGAGCTTGGTGCTCATGCCGCCGGTGCCCAGTCCGGAGACGCTGTCGCCGGCGATGGTGCGCAGCGCGTCATCGATGGCGTGAACGTCGCTGATCAGCTCCGCCTGCGGATTGCTGCGCGGATCGGCGGTAAACAGCCCTTGCTGATCGGTCAGCAGCAGCAGCTTATCGGCGCCCGCCAGGATCGCCGCCAGCGCCGATAAATTATCGTTGTCGCCGACTTTGATCTCCGCCGTCGCCACCGCGTCGTTCTCGTTGATCACCGGCACGATATTGTTATCCAGCAGCGCGCGCAGCGTATCGCGCGCGTTCAGGAAGCGTTCGCGATCTTCCATATCCGCGCGCGTCAGCAGCATCTGCCCGATATTGATGCCGTAGATGGAGAACAGCTGTTCCCACAGTTGGATCAAACGGCTCTGCCCCACCGCAGCCAGCAGCTGCTTTGAGGCGATGGTAGGCGGCAGTTCCGGGTAACCCAGGTGTTCACGTCCGGCGGCCATGGCGCCGGAGGTCACGATCACAATTCGATGGCCCGCCGCGTGCAGCTGCGCGCACTGACGAACTAACTCCACAATATGTGCCCGATTTAACCGACGCGATCCGCCGGTCAGCACGCTGGTCCCCAGTTTGACCACCAGGGTCTGACTGCCGCTCATGTTTTCCTGCCGTAGTAAAAATGTCTTTGAAGGGACGTTTTATCAGGAGTCAGGATGGAAGCCAACCGTCAGCGCAGGAAAAGCGTGGAAAATTGCCGACAGCGGTGTAGACCAAAAGTTCGCCCTTCACAAGAAAAGCGGAAAAGCTTCATAAAACATTCACACAATCCCGGTAAAAACGTTCCTGTTTTTTACAAGAAGTCTCAAAACTTTTTATTTTTTTACTCATCGGGATAGATAACAAATGAAAAAGAACGCACTGGCAC
>NZ_JANION010000033.1:0-29689 GCF_024610815.1 Mixta sp. | reverse complement strand
CGTCCGCTCATTATCAGACGTTATCCTGATGGACATATCGAGTATGAAACGGAAAGCATTCTGCGGCGCTTCTATTAAAACCGCAGCGATACCCATCAAGCCTCAGGGCTAATTATTTTTTACTATCAACACAGGAGCCAGGGATGAGCATTGACCTTTTTTTAAAAATTGACGGCATTCAGGGGGAATCGAAGGATGCAAACCATAAGGGCTGGATTACCCTGTCCAGTTTTAACTGGGGTGCCAGCCAGCCGGGCAATATGCAAACGGGCGGCGGCGGCGGCGCAGGCCGGGTCACCTGGCGCGATCTCACGGTTAACGCGCCCGTCGATCGGGCAACGCCTGCGGTAACACGTTATCTTGCCGCCGGCAGGCATATCACTAAAGTTGAGCTTTCCGCCTGCAAGGCAGGCGATCCGCAAATGGAATATATGCGCATCACGCTTGAAGAAGTGCTGTTAACGAACATCAGCTACAGCGGCTCCACGGGCGGAGAGCAAATCAATATGGCTTACCATTTCCAGGCAGCCAGAGTACGTCAGCAGTACTGGGAGCAAACGGAAAGAGGCGGCAAAGGCGCCGAAACAGCATCGGGCTGGAACCTCAAAGAAAATAAAGAGCTGTAACCTTCATTTCCCTGCCGCGTACAGGCTGCGCGGCTTGTTTGATAAAACAGGCGGCTTCCCGTCCGCTCTCAGCCGCTCTTCCAGCTTCATCAGCGGCCTTATCCCATCCATTTAATGAATTGCGGCCTGCGGTAACACAGCGTTTGACAAAGTGGAGCCCTGCGCAAACCGAATCGCCGGCCATCAGGCGCTGAAGTTAAGCGGCAAAAAATAGTGTTGTTCCCCCCTTTCCGTCGGCGGGAAAGCGATTACTATAATTTACCTTTCGCTTAACCTGATGGATATTGTCTCCGTTGAAAACTCGTTTTTATCTGCTGGCCGCTCTCTTCGCTACGCTGCCGCTACGTAGCCAGGCCGCGACGACCCCGTCGCCCGATCCTCTGTTGGCTTCACAAATCGTGGATCGCTATGCCGAACATATCTTTTACGGCAGCGCCGCTACCGGTATGGCGCTGGTAGCGATAGACGGCAACCAGCGCGTTTTCGCCAGCTTCGGCGAAACCCGTCCCGGCAATCAGACACGCCCGCAGAAAGATTCCCTGATTCGCATCGCCTCGCTCAGTAAACTGATGACCAGCGAAGTGATGCTGAAAATGGCCGAACAGGGGCGCATTCAGCTGGAAGATCCGCTGGCGAAATACGCGCCGCCGGGCATGCGCGTGCCCGATTATGCCGGTCAACCGATGCGCCTGATCCATCTTTCGACCCATACCAGCGGCCTGCCGCGCGAACAGCCCGGCGGTAAAGCGGGCCGTCCGGTTTTCGTCTGGCCGACTAAAAGCGATCGCTGGAGCTGGCTGCAACAGGCGCGGCTGACGACGCCGCCCGGCGTACGCGCCGCCTACTCGAACCTGGCTTATGATTTGCTGGCGGACGCGTTGTCACGCGCGGCGGGCACGCCTTATCCCGCGCTGTTTCGTCAGCTGATTACGCGTCCGCTGGGGATGAAAGACACCACTTTCACCCCTTCGCCGGAGCAGTGCGGACGGCTAATGGTGCCGGCGCGCGGCGCCAGCCCTTGCAGCAATACGCTGGCCGCCATCGGCAGCGGCGGCGTCTATTCAACGCCGGAAGATATGGGCCGCTGGATGCAGCAGTTCCTGAATTCGGACATTAACGTGCGCACGCCGCAGATCGATCGTCTGCAAACGCTGATCTATCAGCGTAGCCAGCTGACGAAGGTGGAAGGCATGGATGTGCCCGGCAAGGCGGAAGCGCTGGGTATGGGCTGGGTCTATATCGCGCCGGCCGACGGTCATCCGGGCATTATTCAGAAAACCGGCGGCGGCGGCGGCTTTATCACCTATATGGCGATGGTGCCGCAGCATAACGTCGGCGTGTTCGTGGTGGTGACGCGTACCAATCTGACGCGCTTCCGCGCCATGAGCGACGGGGTTAACGATCTGCTGAGCGAGCTGGTCGGCAACAAAACGGGATCGCCGATGATGGTGCAGGCGATTGGTCAGGGCGGCGAGTCCGCTTCCCGCTAATTCACCCCTCCTGCGGCGCAGGGGGCGGCGTCGGGCGCTGGCTGACCCACAGCGTCGGCCAGTCGTCGCTGCCGTGCCAGGCGTCGCAGGTACTCTCTTCCGCATACTCCGCCAGAACGAACTCCTGCCCGTTAAACTGCCAGCGCGTGGCGTTGCCGCAGTCGCCTAATCCACGGCCTTTCGCAAAGGTGTAGAGCTGTCCGGTGGCGACGTCATAGTCGGCGTTGATAATTTCCATCTGTTTTTCGCTGCGCGTCGGCGGGACGAACGGCAGCGTCAGCGTCAGGCCGCGCGCCAGGTAAGGCTGTGTGCGCGTCACTTCAAAAGCAAGATCGATCATGTTGTAGGCGCCCATTTCGCAGCTGACCAACAGCAATGCTTTGCTGTCGGTCAACGGCGCCACGCTCACTTCGCGACGCATCGGGTCGAGCGAACACTCATCGGCGTTGACGCGCCAGGTGCCGAAATCGATCAGTCCGGTCGTTTCTTCGCGCGTCAGCGCGGCGGGAGGCCGCTCTGGCGTGCGTAACATGGGCGGCGCAGGCTCCGGCGGCACATCCGTGGCGGGGCGATTGCCGCGCTTAATCCAGGCGCTCAGGCTACCGACGCGTCCCTGAATATCATCCATTAACAGCAGCGCCGCTTTTAATCCATGCAGCGAAATGGTTGCCTGCGGCCGCCATGTCACCTGAATATTATCGGCGTTCATGATCTGCCCCAGAAACTCGTCGATGGCGATGGCGTGCGCCGTCGCCAGATGGTGCAGTTCGACCGTCCAGTGTTTAAAATCGGGCCTGAGACGCTGCTGATCGAGCAATAAATTATCCTGTAACGCCGCGCCCTTCAGCTCGCCCGTATAACGGTTGCCGTAGTCGATGCGCAACAACGGACGATCGTTGACGCCGGCATGGCGGGAAAGGGTCATCACCAGGCCATTATCGCCGGGAATATTACGCGCCACACAATAATTAAGGTTATTACAGGTGATCTGCCAGTCGGTAAATGTTTTCTGCAACGGCGCCGCCTGCGCGCTGGCAATAAAAAGAAAAGGCAACAACAGCGATTTCATCCAGTAAGGCATTTAATGACCCGATCCCTAAATTAATTCATTGATGATAGCGCAACGACGACGGTTCAACATGCCTTTCTCCCGCCGCGCGGGAAAACAGGCCGGAAGCGCCTTTGAACAAACCAGGGTTTAACGTAACGGCATGATTCATCATCCTTTGCCCTCCGCGCGAGCTCAATCAGATTTCTCGGACTCTGCGGCGGCGTCACAAACGGTCAAATACGCATAAACGGGCATAACCGGTCATATTATTTTTCCTGCCAAAAAGATTTCGCTGTGGCATTAATAGAAGCTCAACGGCAAAACAGGAGGGATATTTGTGACAAAAGTCACACTTAAATGAAATAAGAAGCTTCTTTTGCATAATTAGCAGGAAGCCGCTCACTTATTTACCCGTCGCGTTTTTCTCGCCCCTGGAGTTTTGTCCAGGGCACATTTTGCGATCCCGCTATCCATTACTTTTATTGCACCGGAGGAAATCATGTTGCCTGTTGAACGTCAGCGAAAAATCATTGAGGAATTAAATCTAAATGGTCGGGTGCTGGTCGCCGAACTGGTTAAATTATGTCGCGTCTCGCAGGAAACGATTCGCCGCGACCTGAGTCAGCTGGAAAGAAGCGGTATTTTACAGCGTAGCCACGGCGGCGCGGTAATTAATCGACGACGCCAGGGAAATAATAACCATAGCCGTAATTTGCATAATGAAAACGAGGCGACTTTCCGCCAACGCATGAATGAAAACGAACAGCCCAAAATGCAGATCGCTAAGCGCGCCCTTGATTTTATTTCGGTCGGCGACTGCCTGCTGCTCGACAGCAGCACCACCTGCTGGTTTCTGGCGCGGCAGCTGCCCGATATTGAGCTGACCGTATTAACCAATTCCCTGCGCACGATTCAGGCGCTGGCGGTAAAAAGCCATATTCGCACCATTTGTCTTGGTGGCGAATATTCCGACCGCTACGAAGATTTTCATGGCGTGGTGGCGGAATTACCGTTAAAGGAATTTTTGATCAATAAAATCTTTTTTTCCTGTAGCGGGATGGGCGGCGACGGTTATTTACGCGAAGGCAACGAAAATGGCGCGCATTTAAAACAGCAGATGCTGCTGGCCGCCGAAAGAAAATATCTGCTGATGGACGCCAGCAAATTTTCCCGGCCCTCTTTCGCCCGAATTTGCCATTACCGCGATGTGGATTTTCTGATTACCGACAGCCTGAAAGATAAAGCTTTACAGCAGGAACTGGCGTGGAACGGCGTGAACGTTATCGATTGTTCACAGCGTTCGCAGTCCGTACAGCTGATTAATTACTGACGCAACCCGACGGAGATACGATGAAAAAAAACCTTACCCTCTGTGCCCTGCTCGCGCTGTTCGCTGCCTCTCCGGCTTTCGCCGCCGAAAAACTGCGTATGGGCATCGTGGTGAAAATCGGCGGCATTCCCTGGTTCAACGCAATGGAGGCAGGCATTAAAAGCGAGGCGGCGAAACGCGGCATCGACGCCTGGCAGGTTGGCCCCACCGCCGCCGATCCAGCGCTGCAGGTGCGCGCCATCGAAGATCTGATTGCGCAAAAGGTCGATATCATCGGCGTGGTGCCCAACGATCCGCAGGTGCTGGAGCCGGTGCTGAAGCGCGCCCACGACGCCGGCATCAAAATCATCACCCATGAGTCGCCCGGTCAAAAATATGCCGACTGGGATTTCGAACTGATCGACGCCGATACCCACGGCATCAACCATATGAAGGCGCTGGCGCAGTGCATGCATGAAGAGGGCAAGTACGCCATGTACGTCGGCAGCCTGACGGTGCCGCTGCATCAGCAGTGGACCGACGCAGCGCTGAAATATCAGCAGCAGCATTATCCCAAAATGCAGCTGGTGACGGATAAATTCGGCGTCGGCGAATCGCTGGATGACTCCATCCGCACCACCAACGAGCTGATGTCCAAGTATCCCGATCTGAAAGGCATTATGGCGTTCGGATCGCAGGGGCCGATCGGTGCGGGCCGCGCGGTGCTGAACCGCAATAAAACCAAACAGATCTGCGTAATCGGCGCGTTCAGTCCGGGCCAGGGCGCTTCGCTGGTGAAGCGTGACGCCATTAAAGGCGGCTTTATCTGGAACCCGATGACCGCTGGTGAAGTCTTCGTGCGCATCGCCGACATGATGCAGAAAAAAGAGCCGATTACCGACGGCATGACCATCGAAGGCCTGGGCAGCGTCAAGGTAGACGCCGCCAACCATACGCTGCTCGGCAACAATAGCGAAAGTCTGGATAAAGCCAACCTGCCGAAGCTGGTCAAAATGGGGCTGTAACCATGAAACAGAGCGAGCCACGGGCGCTGATCGCGCTGGAAAATCTGTCGAAAACCTTTGGCGGCAATCGCGCCCTGAAAGCCGTATCGCTCACGCTGATGGCGGGAGAAGTTCACTGCCTGGCCGGCACCAACGGCTGCGGCAAAAGCACGCTGATTAAAATTATCTCCGGCGTTTACGCGCCGGATAACGGCGCGCAAATCCGGCTGGAAGATGGCGACAGCCTGCCGCGCCTGACGCCGAAGCAGGCGCGCGATTTCGGCATTCAGGTGATCTACCAGGACCTGTCGCTGTTTCCCAACCTGAGCGTGGCGGAGAACATCGCCTTCGAGCATAACCTCAACGGACTGTTTGGCTGGTACAGCGCGCGTCACCTGCGCGCCAGCGCCGAGCGCATCGTCAATGAACTGGGCTTTACGCTCAGGCTGGATGAGAAGGTCGCGGCGCTCTCCATCGCTCAGCGTCAGCAGGTAGCGATCTGCCGCGCGCTGGTCGCGGAGGCGAAGCTGGTGATCATGGATGAGCCGACCGCATCGCTGACGCGCACCGAGGTCAACCAGCTGCTGCGCACCGTGCGCTACCTGAAAGAGAAAGGGATCTGCGTGGTGTTCGTCAGTCACCGGCTGGATGAGGTGCTGGAAATTTCCGATCGCGTAACGGTGATCCGCGACGGCAGCTGCATCGGATGCTGGCCCGCCGCGGAGATGAGCAGCCAGCGGCTGACGGAGCTGATGACTGGTCTGAAGCTCGACTATCAGCTCAAGGCGCCGACGGCGCGCCACCAGCGCACGCTGCTGGAAGTAGAGAAGCTGTCGCGTGCCGGTCAGTACCGCGATATCAGCTTTTGCCTGCATGAGGGCGAAGTGCTGGGGCTGTGCGGGCTGCTGGGATCGGGACGCACCGAACTGGCGCTGTCGCTGTTCGGCATGACGCGGCCCGACAGCGGCAAGATCTGGCTCGACAGCAAGCCGGTGCGTTTCCGCAGCCATGAGGATGCCATCAAAGCGGGCATCGGCTACGTCTCGGAGGATCGCCTGACGCTGGGGCTGGTGCAGCAGCAGTCGGTGGCGGACAACATGGTGCTGTCGATTCTCGACCGGCTGCAAAACCGCTTCCATCTGATCGACGAGTACCGCAAAAACAAGCTGATTCTGCAATGGATCCAGCAGCTCGGCGTGCGCGTCGCCGATCCCGATCAGGCGATCTCCACGCTGTCGGGCGGTAATCAGCAGAAAATCGTGCTGGCGAAATGGGTGCTGACGCAGCCGCGTATTCTGATCCTCGATTCGCCTACCGTCGGCGTCGACGTCGGGGCGAAAGCGAGCATTTATCAGCTGATCCATCAGCTGGCGCAGGAGGGGCTCGCCATCATCCTGATATCCGACGAAGTGCCGGAGGTCTGGTACAACTGCGACCGCATCCTTCATTTTCGCGACGGCGCCATCCACGACGAGTATCTGCCGGGCAACGTGGCGCAACAGCAGCTGCAGGAGGTGATCAATGCCTGATTTATCCTTTTTAAAACCGCAAAGCAGTCAGGGCTGGCTCGCCTGGGTGCTGCTGGCCTTTACGATCTTTTTCTCGCTGGCCAGCGATCAGTTCCTCAGCGTGCAGAACCTGCTCGATCTGGCGGAAAGCTACGCCGTGACCGGCATTTTCGCGCTGGGTCTGTTTGTGGTGCTGGTGACCGGCGGCATCGATATCTCTTTCGCCGCCGTCGCCTCGGTGGTGCAGTACCTGATCGCCAGCCTGTTTATCCATTATCAGTTCGACAATGCGCTGCTGAGTATTCTGCTGGCGCTGCTGTGCGGCACGCTGTTCGGCGTGATTAACGCGCTGCTGATCACCTCGCTGCGCGTGGTCTCGATCATTATCACCATCAGCATGCAGTCGCTGCTGTTCGGCCTGCTGATCTGGCTGACGGATGGCCGCAGCCTGTATGAGCTGCCGGAGTGGTGGACGACGCTGCGCGAGGTGCTGCCCTTCACCCTTAACGGCCAGCATTATCAGATCGGTTTGCCGCTGGTGATGATGCTGATTATCGCCGCGATCGGCTGGCTGCTGCTGAATAAAACCCATCTGGGCCGCCAGCTCTACGCCGTGGGCGGCGATGCCGAATCGGCGCGGCGCGTCGGCATCCGTGTCACGCTGGTTACATTGTTCGCCTACGGCTGGCTGGGGGCGATGGCGGCGATCGGCGGCCTGTTGCAAGTCTACCGCATGGGCGAAGTGGTGCCCAACGCGCTGGTCGGCGGCGAGCTGGACGTTCTGGCCGCGACGGTGTTGGGCGGCGCCAGCCTGATGGGCGGCAAAGGCACGGTCACCGGCACCTTAATGGGCGTTTTTCTTATCGCCATTCTGAAGAACGGCCTCAACCTGATCGGCGTCTCCAACTACTTCATGAACATCGTGGTGGGCGGCGTCATCATGATCGCCATCGCCGTCACCCATTACAAAAAACGCAAAGAGACCGATGTCAGCTTTGTCTGATCGGGCGGGAGAACAGACCATGAAACCACGCCATACCTGGCTGCCCGACGGCACCAACAGCGGGCTGCTGCTGCTTATCGCTTTGTCGCTGGCGCTGTTCGCCGTGCTGCTGCCGGGACGCTTCTTTACCGGCGCCACCTTTATGAGCATGGCTTTTCAGCTGCCGGAGCTCGGCCTGCTGACGCTGGGGATGTTTATCGCCATCCTCAGCGGCGGCCTGAATTTGGCGATTATCGCCACCGCCAATCTCACCAGCCTGTTTATCGCCTGGACGCTGCTTCATTTCCTGCCGGTCGGCGCCGGAACGGCGATGCAGCTGCTGTGGATGGCGCTGGCCCTGCTGGGCGCGCTGCTGATCGCCACGCTGATCGGGGTCATTACCGGCCTGATGGTGACACGCATCGGGGCCCACCCAATTCTGGTGACGCTCGCCACCATGATTACGCTGAACGGCGTCGGCATCTGGCTGACCAAAGGCGCGGCAGTCAGCGGCATGCCGGAGGTGGTGCGCGCGCTGGGCGCCGACACCCTGTTCGGCGCGCCGCTGCCGCTGTGGCTGTTTATCACCGCCGCCGCGCTGCTGGCGCTGTTTCTCGGCAAAACCCGCACCGGCAAATGTATCTACATGGGCGGCAGTAATATCAACGCCACCTGGTTTAGCGGCGTCAATACGCACCGCATGCTGATTGTGGTCTATGTCATCTCCAGCTGGCTCTGCGTGCTCGCCGGGCTGGTGATGATGGCGCGCTTCAATTCCGCGCGCATGGGCTACGGCGACGCCTATCTGCTGCTGACGGTGCTGGCGATCATTCTCGGCGGCGCCGATCCCAACGGCGGCTTCGGCCGCGTCACCGGCGTGGTGCTGGCGCTGCTGGCGCTGCAGATCCTCTCTACCGGCTTCAGCCTGTTAAATATCAGTCAGCACTTCAGTCTCGCCATGTGGGGCGTGGTGTTGATTCTGGTGCTGGCCATCAAACGCGCAAAAGGCCGCTTACAGCATTTTCTGGCGCTGCGCCGCCGCCAGCCGCGCGCCTCTTTGCCCCACTTAACTGAAAAAAAGGAAGTGTAATGCGTATCCAGATCTCCCCTTCGCTGATGTGTATGAACCTGATGGAAATTAAGCAGCAGCTGTCGGTGCTTAATTCGCGGGCGGACTTTCTTCACGTGGACATCATGGATGGCCACTATGTGAAAAACATTACGCTGTCGCCCTTTTTTATCGAACAGATACGCCCGCACACGCCGGTGGCGATCGACGTGCATCTGATGGTGGAAAATCCCACCGACTTTATTCCGGCGGTAGCGCAGGCGGGCGCCGATTTTATCTGCCCGCATGCGGAGACCATCAACCGCGACGCCTTCCGGGTGATCAACCAGATCCGCGCGCTGGGTAAAAAGCCGGGCGTGGTGCTGAACCCGGCGACGCCGGTCTCCTGGATCCATCACTATATTCACCTGCTCGATAAGATCACGGTGATGACGGTCGATCCGGGCTACGCCGGTCAGCCTTTTATCCCGGAGATGGTCAGCAAGATTGCGGAGCTGAAGGCGCTGAAGGCGCAGCACGGCTATCGCTACCTGATAGAAATCGACGGCTCCTGCAATCAGAAAACCTACGCGACGCTGCTGGAGGCGGGCGCGGAGGTGCTGATTGTCGGCACCTCCGGCCTGTTCAACCTGCATGACAATCTGGAAACCGCCTGGGAGACGATGATGGGCAACATTACTCAGGCGCAGGGCCTGCTGCGGGAGTCGGCATGACAGAGCGATGGCTTGGCATCGATATTGGCGGCACCAGCACCCGCCTGCTGCTGATGGATGCGCGGCATGAATGGTCCGATTTTCGCAAAGTGCCGACCGCCAGCTGGGCGCAGACGCCGCAGGCGCTGGAGGCGCTCGCCGCGCTGATCGACGCCACGCTGGAGCGGCAGCCGGTCAGCGGCGTGATGCTGGGGCTGCCGGGAATTTTGAGCCGCGACCGCCAGCAGGTGATCTCCCTGCCCTTTATCCAGGCGCTGGATAACCAGCCGGTCGCCGCGCTGCTGACACAGCGGCTGGGCGTGCCGGTGGCGATGGATAAGGATGTCAATCATCTGCTGTTGTGGGATTTAATGCAGCTGGAGACGCTGCCCGACAGCGCCGTCGGGCTCTATCTCGGCACCGGCATGGGCAACAGCCTGTGGCTGAATGGTCGCTTCTATCACGGCGAACACGGCGGCGCAGGCGAAATCGGCCACATTCCCTGGCGCGACAACCTGCTGCCCTGCCCGTGCGGCAACCGGGGCTGCGTCGAGACGCTGACCTCCGGCAGCTGGCTGGCGCGCTGGGCGGCGGAGAATCAGCCTGCAACGCCGCTGGCGCAACTGTTTACCCGTCACGGCGACGCTCCCGCGCTTCAGGATTTTATTCAGCGTCTGGGGCAAACCATCGCCGGTGAAATGAACATTCTCGATCCCGCTTATCTGATCCTCGGCGGTGGCGTGCTGGGGATGGCGGACTTTCCGCTTGTGGCGCTGCGCGAAACGATTTTCAGCCATCTGCGTCCGCCGGTGACCCGACAGGGGCTACAGCTGATATTCAGCAGCGTAACCGATCAAACCGGCTGCCGCGGCGCCTGCCTGGCCGCCGAGCGCCACTTCAGGAGGCCCGCATGAAAGGCAAAGTGTGTGTTTTCGGCTCGTTCAATCTCGATATTGTCGCGGGTATGGCCCGCTTTCCGCTGCCGGGCGAATCGCTGATCGCGCGTCACAGTATGATGGGGCCGGGCGGCAAAGGGGCGAATCAGGCCACCGCAGCGCTGCGCGCTGGCGCGCGCGTTCACTATATTGGCAAGGTCGGCCAGGACGATTTCGGCCAGTTCGCCCGACGCCACCTGGAAAAAACAGGCTTCGACGCCATTACGCTGTTTACCTGTAAAGAGAAGCCCACCGGCAACGCGCTGATCTACGTGGCGGGCGACGACGCGGAGAATATGATTTCGGTGTATCCCGGCGCCAATCTTACCGTCACCGCGGCGGAGGTGGCGCGCTGCCAGCCGACCGTCGCTGCCGCCAATATTTTGCTGATGCAGCTGGAAAATAACCTGAGCGCTATTCAGCGAATGGTGGACATCGCGCGCGCGGCGGGCACCTTTGTGATTCTTAATCCGGCGCCCTGGCAAAAGGTGAGCGACGCGCTGCTGCGCAAGGTCGATCTGCTGACGCCTAACAGCACCGAAGCGACGCTGCTGAGCGGCGTTGACGTCAGCGATATTGACGATGCGATGCGCGCGGCGACGGCGCTGCATCGCAAAGGGGTGCGGCAGTTGATTATTACTCTGGGCATGCAGGGCGCGCTGCTTTCTGACGGCGAGGCGATGTACCGCATTCCGCTGTTTCCGGCGCAGCCTGCCGACAGCACCGGCGCGGGCGATGCCTTTAACGGCGCGCTCGCCGCGCGGCTGGCGGCGGGCGAACCGTTGAAACAGGCGGCGCTGTTCGCTTCCGCCTATGCTTCGCTCTGCGTAGAACGTCCCGGCGCGGCGAATTCCATGCCGCTCTACGCCGATGCGCTGGCGCGGCTGCACGCTTATCCGGCATTGCAGGTCGAGGCGCTAGCCCAGCCGGATACTATCGTGGCCGCCAGCTAAGCGGTAAGAGAGGCGGACGCGCCTGGGCGCCGCCGGAACATGGCGCATAAATGCGGCGCAGCCAGCGATGTCGGCGGTTAAAACGCTGGCGACAAAACGTCCTTCAGCATCGGCGTCACCGAAGCGGACCGCATGCGCCGTCCGCTCAAGGCTGACGCCTCAGGCGCGCAGCCAGCCTGCGACCAGCGCGTGCTGTAACAGCATAATGGTTTTGCCGTCGCGGATTTCACCGCTTTTCACCATCGCCAGCGCCTGCGGGAAAGGCATTTCCAGCACCTCAATCGACTCATCTTCCACGCCGCCGCCTGCGTTGGCGCGCAGCGACTCATCATATTCAGCGGCGAAAAAGTGCAGCAGCTCGGTTACGCCGCCGGGCGACATATAGGCCTCAAACAGCTTCTCCACCTTGCCGACGGCGTAGCCGGTCTCCTCAATCGCCTCTTTGCGAATGCACTCTTCCGGCGAATCGTTATCCAGCAGCCCGGCGCAGGTTTCGATCAGCATGCCGTCCTCATTGCCGTTGACCCAGGTAGCCATACGAAACTGACGGATCAGCACCACGCTGTTCTTCTGGCGATTATAAAGCAGAATCGTGGCGCCGTTGCCGCGGTCGTACACCTCTCGCTTATGGCGCAGCGTTTCGCCGCTGCGGGTAGTGAGTTCGTAGGTATAGTTGCGCAGCACAAACCAGTTTTCCGACAGCAGCTTTTCTTTGATCAGTTTGATTGGGGCGGCCATAGCGACTCCGTATATTGAACAGGCGTCAGCGATGATAAAACCGCCCGCGCGGAAAAACTATCCGAATTCCCGCCGCCGAATGCAGGAATTTAGCTGACGGGAGAGGGTTAATGAACCGGAAAAGTTTTCAGCGCCAGTGCAATGGCGAACGACGAACGGCAGGACCGGTTCCTGACGAGCAAAGTCGGTTGGGTTGAACGGGAAGAGAGATGAGAGGGCTTACGGGGGCAAAATAAATGCCGCAGACCCGAAGGTCTGCGGCAAGCGCTGTCAGCGGCGATTACGCACCAGCTGATAGCGACGGGTCAGGTATTCCACCGGCGCGCTCCAGATATGCACCAGTCGGCAGAACGGGAACAGCAGGAACAGCGTCATGCCCAGCACCATGTGGATTTTATAAATCAGCGCCACGCCTTCCAGATGCGCCGCCGCGCCGGACTGGAAGGTGACCACCGCCTGCGCCCAGCCCACCAGCTTCATCATTTCGCTGCCGTCCATATGGTGAGCAGAGAAAGGAATGGTCAGCAGGCCCAACGTCGCCTGAATCACCAGCAGCGTCAGGATCAGGATATCCCCGGTGCTGCTGGTGGCGCGCACGCGCGGATTCAGGAGACGGCGCTTCAACAGCAGCGCGCCGCCGATCAACGTCAGCGCGCCGCAGATGCCGCCCGCCACCATCGCCAGCTGCTGTTTCACAGCAATCGGCAGGAAGGATTCATACATCCAGTGCGGCGTCAGCATCCCGACCAGATGGCCGAAGAAGATGCCGATGATGCCGATATGGAACAGGTTCGACGCCAGGCGCATCCCCTTTTTATCCAGCATCTGACTGGACCCGGCGCGCCAGCTGTACTGCCCATAGTCATAACGCAGCCAGCTGCCGACCAGAAATACCGTACCGGCCAGATAAGGATAGATATTAAAGAAAAACAGATTCAAGAAGTGCATGATCAGCGTCCTGTCATTCCCGTGGTGGCTTGCGCCACGTCCAGATACTGTGGCGCAACCGCGCCGGCAAAGCGGCGCTGGTGCGCTTCCTGCTGTGCTGACGCGCAGCCCTGTTCGCCGAGGAAGCGGATCTGCTCCTCTTCCCATACCGCATCCAGCGCCTGCGGCGTATCGTCGCGCGCCTCCTGCGTCACCTGCGGCTCCAGCGCCTCGGCGGCGATGCCGCTTTCAGAGATTGCCAGCAGCAGATCGAGCAGGCCAGCCCAGCGGCTGTTGCGCTGATGCAGACGCGCGCTCAGCAGCGCCAGAATCGGCGCGATGTCCACCAGCCCTTCGCGCGCCGTTTCCGGCTCGCGACTGCTCAGATACTCCAGGTAGAGCGGCAGGAAATCGGGCAGCTCGCGGCTGTCCAGCTCCAGACCGGCGGCGCGATACTGCTCCATCAGATCGACCATCGCCTGGCCGCGATCGCGCGACTCGCCATGCACATGTTCAAACAGCAGCAGCGAAGTGGCGCGGCCGCGATCGAACAGCTCGCAGTAGTCGGCCTGTAGATCGAGCAGCGGGCAGGCGCTGAAGTCGCGCAGCAGCGTCAGCAGCTGTTCGCGCTGGGCTTCGTTCAGCTCGCTGGCGTCAGCCAGCGCCTCCTCCAGATCCGCCTGGTGATCGAACAGCGCCCGATCGGGATAGTCCAGCAAACGCGCAATAATGCGTAACGCAATCATGAGGCATCCCCCTGATTTTCAGTGCGGCGCGTGATGTCGATGGCATCGATGCGGCGCGTATTGAACAGGTTGAATTTGCTGTCGCTGCCGTGGCAGCCATCGCCGAAGCTGAAGCCGCAGCCTTTGCTTTCCGGGAACGCTTCGCGCGCCAGCTCACGGTGGCTGGAAGGAATCACGAAGCGATCTTCGTAGTTGGCGATCGCCAGGTAGCGGTACATCTCCTGCGCCTGGGCCTCGGTCAGGCCGACCTGTTCCAGCGCGCTGGTGTCGATCACGCCATCCACGCTTTCCGCGCGTTTGTAGTGACGCATCGCCAGCATGCGCTTCAGCGCCAGCAGCACCGGCGCGGTATCGCCCGCGGTCAGCAGGTTCGCCAGGTACTGCACCGGAATGCGCAGGCTTTCCACATCCGGCAGCACGCCTTGCTGGTCCAGCACGCCCGCGTCGGCGGCGGACTGAATCGGCGACAGCGGCGGCACGTACCAGACCATCGGCAGCGTGCGGTATTCCGGGTGCAGCGGCAGCGCCAGCTTCCAGTCCATCGCCATTTTGTACACCGGCGATTTCTGCGCCGCGTCAATAACGCTCTGCGGCACGCCATCTTTCAGCGCCTGCTCAATCACTGCTGGATCGTGCGGGTCGAGGAAGACGTCGAGCTGGCTCTGGTAGAGATCCTGCTCGTTCTCCACCGCGGCCGCCTGTTCAATGCGGTCCGCATCGTACAGCAGCACGCCGAGATAGCGGATGCGGCCAACGCAGGTTTCAGAGCAAACGGTCGGCTGGCCCGCTTCGATGCGCGGATAGCAGAAGATACATTTTTCTGACTTGCCGCTTTTCCAGTTGAAGTAGATTTTTTTATACGGGCAGCCGGTCAGACACATACGCCAGCCGCGGCATTTGTCCTGATCGATCAGCACGATGCCGTCTTCCGAGCGCTTATAGATAGCGCCGCTGGGACAGGTGGCGACGCAGGCCGGGTTCAGACAGTGTTCGCACAGACGCGGCAGGTACATCATGAAAGTGTTTTCGAACTGGCCGTACATCTCTTTCTGGATGTTGTCGAAGTTCTTATCCTGGGAGCGTTTGGAGAACTCGCCGCCGAGGATCTCTTCCCAGTTCGGGCCGTTTTCGATTTTCTTCATGCGCTGGCCGGTGATCAGCGAACGCGGACGGGCGATCGGCTGATGTTTGCCTTCCGGCGCGTTGTGCAGATGCTGATAATCGAAATCGAACGGCTCGTAGTAATCATCCAGCGCCGGTACGTCCGGGTTGGCGAAGATTTTGGAGAGCACGCCGACGCGACTGCCCATGCGCGGCTGCAACTGACCGTTGATTTTACGGATCCAGCCGCCCTTCCATTTCTCCTGATCTTCCCAGGCGCGCGGATAGCCGACGCCCGGTTTGCTTTCGACGTTGTTAAACCAGGCGTATTCCATGCCCTCGCGGCTGGTCCAGACGTTTTTACAGGTAACCGAACAGGTATGACAGCCGATGCATTTGTCGAGGTTTAACACCATACCGACTTGCGAACGAATTTTCATTGCTGCGCCTCCTGACGGGTACCCTGGCAATCGTCGTTGCCTTCACCGTCCAACCAATTGACATTGTTCATTTTTCTCACCACCACAAATTCATCACGGTTTGAACCTACCGTTCCGTAGTAGTTGAAGCCGTAAGAGAGCTGCGCGTAGCCGCCGATCATATGGGTCGGTTTCGGGTAAACGCGCGTTACTGAGTTATGGATACCGCCGCGCTGACCGGTGATTTCCGCGCCAGGAATATTCACGATACGTTCCTGCGCGTGGTACATCATGGTCATCCCGGCCGGTACGCGCTGACTCACCACCGCGCGCGCCGTCAGCGAGCCGTTGGCGTTGAACGCTTCGATCCAGTCGTTATCCTGAATGCCCAGCTCGCGCGCATCTTCTTCGCTCATCCAGACTATCGGTCCGCCGCGTGACAGCGTCAGCATCAGCAGGTTGTCGCTGTAGGTGGAGTGGATGCCCCACTTCTGGTGCGGCGTAATAAAGTTGAGCGCTTTTTCCGGGTTGCCGTTCGGCTTCTGGTTCAGCAGCGGCTGCGCGGCGCGGGTATCCACCGGCGGACGGTAGACCAGCAGGCTTTCGCCGAAGGCGCGCATCCACTCATGATCCTGATAAAGCTGCTGACGGCCGCTGAGGGTACGGAACGGAATCAGCTCATGGATGTTGGTGTAGCAGGCGTTATAGGAGACGTGCTCATCTTCCAGGCCGGACCAGGTCGGGCTGGAGATGATTTTACGCGGCTGCGCCTGAATATCGCGGAAGCGGATTTTTTCCTCTTCTTTGTTCAGCGCCAGATGCGTATGGTCACGCCCGGTGATTTTGCTCAGCGCGCCCCAGGCTTTTACCGCTACGTGGCCATTGGTTTCCGGCGCCAGCGTCAGGATCACCTCTGCGGCGTCGATAGCGCTGTCGATATTCGGACGACCGGCTGCCGGCCCTTCCGCTTTGACATAGTTGAGTTTCTTCAGCAGGTCGACTTCAGTCTGGGTATTCCAGCTGATGCCTTTGCCGCCGTTGCCCAGCTTGTCCATCAGCGGACCAAGAGAGGTGAAGCGCTCCCAGGTGGCCGGATAGTCACGCTCAACGGCGATAATATGCGGCGCGGTTTTGCCCGGAATCAGATCGCATTCGCCTTTCTTCCACTCACTTACGCCGAACGGCTGTCCCAGCTCAGCGGCGGAGTCGTGCTGTATCGGCAGCGTCACCACGTCGGTCTCTTTGCCAAGATGCCCAACGCACACTTCAGAGAAGCGTTTCGCGATGCCTTTATAAATTTCCCAGTCGCTTTTCGCTTCCCAGGCGGGATCGACGGCGGCGGAGAGCGGATGAATAAACGGATGCATATCCGAGGTATTCATATCGTCTTTTTCGTACCAGGTGGCGGTCGGCAGCACGATATCGGAGTAGAGACAGGTGCTGGACATGCGGAAATCGAGCGTCACCACCAGATCGAGTTTGCCGACGCTGGGATTATCCTGCCATTCCACTTCCTGCGGCTTCACGCTGCCCTGCTCGCCCAGGTCTTTGCCCTGAATGCCGTTTTCGGTGCCCAGCAGGTACTTGAGCAGATACTCATGACCTTTGCCGGAGGAGCCGAGCAGGTTGGAGCGCCAGACAAACAGGTTGCGCGGGAAGTTCTGCGGGTTGTCGGGCTGCTCGGCGGCAAAGCGCAGCGCGCCGTTTTTCAGGCTCTCGACGGTATAGTCAACCGGCGTCTGACCCGCTGCGGCCGCTTTCGCCGCGATATGCAGCGGGTTGGTCGCCAGCTGCGGCGCGGACGGCAGCCAGCCCATGCGTTCGGCGCGCACGTTGAAGTCGATCAGGCTGCCCTGGAAGCGCGACTTGTCCGCCAGCGGCGACAGCAGCGTTTCGGTGGCTACAGTTTCATGACGCCACTGGCTGGAGTGGTTGTAGAAGAACGAGGTGCCGTTCATATGGCGTGGCGGACGCTGCCAGTCAAGGCCAAACGCCAGCGGAGTCCAGCCGGTCTGCGGACGCAGTTTTTCCTGGCCGACATAGTGCGCCCAGCCGCCGCCGCTCTGCCCTACGCAACCGCAGAAGACCAGCATATTGATCAGCCCGCGGTAGTTCATATCCATATGGAACCAGTGGTTCATGCCCGCGCCGACGATGATCATCGAACGACCGTGGGTTTTTTCCGCGTTTTCAGCGAACTCGCGCGCGATGCGGATCATCTGATGGCGGGAAACGCCGGTGATTTTTTCCGCCCAGGCTGGCGTATAGGCTTTAATCTCATCGTAGCTGGCGGCGCAGTTAGCGTCGTCGAGGCCGCGATCCAGACCGTAGTTAGCCATCGTCAGATCGTAGACGCTGGTGACCAGCGCTTCGCTGCCGTCGGCCAGTTTCAGGCGCTTGACCGGCAGCTTATGCAGCATGATTTCATCCAGCGCCACGCTGTTGAAATGTTCGCTTTCGGCGCCGCCGAAGTACGGGAAGCCGACGTCCGCCACCTCATCGTGGCTGCCGAGCAGGCTCAGCTGTAGCTCAACCTCACGCTGCGACTGACCTTCGCGCGCTTCCAGGTTCCATTTGCCCTCTTCGCCCCAGCGGTAGCCGATAGAGCCTAACGGCGCGACCAGTTCACCGCTCAGGCCGTCGATGGCGATGGTTTTCCATTCCGGGTTGTTTTCCTGGCCGAGGTTGTCCACCAGATCGCTGGCGCGCAGCATGCGGCCCGCCGCGTAGTAGCCACCGTCGCGCGGCTCCAGCATTACCAGCATCGGCATGTCGGTGTAGCGGCGCACGTAGTCGCGGAAATAGCTGACTTCGCGATCGAGATGGAACTCTCTCAGCATCACGTGGCCCATCGCCAGCGCCATCGCGCTGTCGGTGCCCTGCTTCGGATTCAGCCAGAGATCGCACAGCTTGGCGACTTCCGCATAGTCCGGCGTGACCGCCACGGTTTTGGTGCCTTTGTAACGCACTTCGGTAAAGAAGTGGGCGTCCGGCGTACGCGTCTGCGGCACGTTGGAGCCCCAGGCGATAATATAGGAGGAGTTATACCAGTCGGCCGATTCCGGCACGTCGGTCTGCTCGCCCCAGGTCATCGGCGAGGCGGGCGGCAGGTCGCAGTACCAGTCGTAGAAGCTAAGGCAGGTGCCGCCGATCAGCGACAGGTAGCGCGCGCCCGACGCATAGGAAACCATTGACATCGCCGGAATCGGCGAGAAGCCGACGATACGGTCCGGGCCGAAGGTTTTCGCAGTCCAGACGTTGGCCGCCGCGATAATTTCATTCACTTCCTGCCAGCTGGAGCGCACAAAACCGCCGCGCCCGCGCGCCACTTTGTAGCTTTTCGCTTTTTCCGCATCGTTAACGATCGAGCCCCATGCGTCGACCGGATCGCTGTGCTGCGCTTTCGCTTCACGCCATAATTTCACCAGGCGCTTGCGCATCAGTGGATATTTCAGGCGATTGGCACTATATAAATACCAGGAGTAGCTGGCGCCGCGCGGGCAGCCGCGAGGCTCGTGATTCGGCAGATCCGGGCGGGTGCGCGGATAATCGGTTTGCTGCGTTTCCCAGGTGACGAGACCGTTTTTGACGTAGATTTTCCAGCTACAGGAACCGGTGCAGTTGACGCCGTGCGTGGAGCGCACGATTTTGTCATGCTGCCAACGGCTACGGTAACCATCTTCCCAGTCCCGGTTAGTGTTGAGTGTCTGGCCATGTTGACCAGAAAAAGGTTCAGCTAGCTGTTTGAAGTAGCGAAACCGATCCAGAAATTTGCTCATCTGGAATTCTCCTGAAGGCTCGGTGTTGTTATAAATGGCTAAACGACATTGCTTTTGGTGATAGGCGTCAGCCTACTGAGCTGACGGCGTTGGGCGCTTGATTGCGATCAAGTCAGCTCCTTTGCCGTCCCGACCGCGCCACGCCGACTACCACTAAAGTGGCACCTTGTATCCTGCTATAACTCCATGAATTTATTGCTTAAATAGCCTTACTATCGCTATGGATAATAAGTCTGGCTTTTTGCTGGCTATTTGGGAGTAGAGTGCGGACGGCGAGGCGACAAATAAAAACCGGCTCTGCCAGAAACAGAGCCGGTAGTAGCGATTAACGCGCCGCTTTACGGCCGTAAACCAGCCAGGTGATCAGGATGCAAATCACGTAGAACACCAGGAAGATTTTCATGGCGCCGGCTGGCGAACCGGTCATCGCCAGAGAGATGCCGAAGGTTTGCGGAATGAAGAAGCCTCCCGCTGCGCCAATCGCAGAGATAAAGCCGAGCGCCGCTGCGGTATCGGTCACCGCTTCCTGCTGCGCCTCTTTATCGCTGCCGCCGCGCGCTTTGACTTTATCCCAGGTGATTTTGCGGAAAATCACCGCGATCATCTGGTATGTCGAGCCGCTGCCGAGGCCTGCGGTTAAGAACAGCACCATAAAGATGCCGAAGAACATCGGGAAGGAACCCGCGTCACCCTCGCCAGGCAGCGCCAGGAACAGCAGCGCGGTGAACAGCGCCATAACGATGAAGTTAATCAGCGTAACCCGTACGCCGCCGAAGCGGTCGGAGATCACGCCGCCAGCGGAACGCGCCAGCGCGCCCAGCAGCGGACCGAAGAAGGCGTACTTCATGATCACAATATCCGGGAACTGCGTTTTCGACAGCATGGCGAAACCGGCGGAAAAACCGATAAACGAGCCGAACGTGGCGAGATAGAGCAGGCTCAGGCCCCAGAGATGCGCGCGCTTCAGTACCGGCAGCTGTTGACGCAGCGAGGCTTTCGAGGCGGCGAGATCGTTCATGCCGAACCAGGCGGCGATAGTGGCGATCAGCAGCAGCGGCACCCAAATCCAGGCGGCGTTTTCCAGCCACATCTGGCTGCCGTCGGCGGTGACCTGGCCATGGCCGCCAAAGAAGTCAAAAATCGCAAAAGAGATGGCAACCGGCGCCAGCAGCTGCATCACGCTCACGCCCAGGTTGCCCAGGCCGCCGTTGATACCCAGCGCGCCGCCCTGCTGCGCCTTTGGAAAGAAAAAGCTGATATTGCCCATGCTGGAGGCGAAGTTCGCGCCCGCGAAACCGCACAGCAGCGAGATTACGATGAAAATAGCGAAAGGCGTTTCCGGGTTCTGCACGGCGAAACCAAGCCAAACGCAGGGCAACAGCAGAAAGCCGGTGCTGAAAGCGGTCCAGCGGCGGCCGCCGACCAGGGGAATAACAAAGGAATAAGGGACGCGCAGAAGCGCGCCGGAAACGGAAGGCAGCGCCGTTAACAGAAAGAGCTGATCGGTAGTAAAGTTAAAGCCGACCTTATTTAAATTAACGGCAACGGTGCTGAACAGCATCCAGACGCAGAATGCCAACAGCAGGCAAAAAACGGAAATCCACAGGTTACGACTGGCGATGCGTTTACCGCACTGCTGCCAGAACTGGGCATCTTCCGGCCGCCAGTCCTGAATGACGGCGCCCGATGCTTTTTTTTCTGATGGCGTGGCTAAATTTGACATAACAACCCCGGTAAAGGAATGAAAACTGCGCACATCCTGCCGGGTCGATTAGCGCGCGGAGTTGACATAAATCAACGGGGAAACAGTTAGTTTTAGCCTGCCAGTGCGTCCAGTCTACTAAATGAGTAGAAGCTGTGGCATTATTATTATGCTAAAAAACAAGCCGTTAAAAAAATAAAACGCATTGTTTTAAAGATTTTAAGCCGTTTTTTGTTTCATTGGTGATACTCCCTTAGAGGTGTAAAGAAAAAATTAAGAATAATGAAAAATAGCGGTCGACAGGCAGCCTCGCGCCTGAGAACCAACCTCTCGTCACGCTTTATCAGACCTCGCCGCTGCCGTCCACACCATGATTAACCGGAGCCATTATGACCACCCATGACGCCGCCACCATCCTTCTGATTGATGATCATCCTATGCTGCGTAATGGCGTTAAGCAGCTTATTAGCCTCGATCCGCAGTTACAGGTGATCGCCGAAGCAGGCAATGGCGAACAGGGTATCACGCTGGCCGAACAGCACGATCCTGACCTGATTTTGCTCGATTTAAATATGCCGGGCATTAACGGTCTGGAAACCCTCGACCGTCTGCGACGCATTGACCTGTCGGGCCGCATCGTCGTGTTTACCGTTTCTAATGATGAAGAAGATGTGGTCAACGCGCTGAAGCGCGGCGCAGACGGCTATCTGTTGAAGGATATGGAGCCGGAGGCGCTGCTGACAGCACTGCATCAGGCGGCCGCCGGTCAGATGGTGTTAAGCGACGCTTTAACGACGGTATTGATCAGCAGCTTGCGCGAAACACCGCCCGCGGCTCAGCGCGATATTCAACAGCTGACGCGCCGGGAACACGATATTCTGCGGCAAATCGCCCGCGGGCTGCCGAATAAAACCATTGCCCGTAAGCTCAATATCACCGAAAGCACAGTGAAGGTGCATGTAAAGCATCTGCTGAAAAAGTTACAGCTGAAGTCGCGCGTCGAAGCGGCGGTCTGGTATTTGCAGAATAAAACGGGCGGGTAAGCGGCGGACGACTGTTTCGTCCGCCAGAAGAAAAGCTTACTTAGAGGGATGCTCATTCAGCGAGGCAGCTTGCTGCTCCGATGCGGCCGGTTCATGGTGATCATGCTCCGTCATAGCGATGGCATGAACGCGCTTGCGCACGCCAAACCAGCCCAGAATCAGCACCACGGCGATCAATGGAATTGAGGCCACGGTAAAGGTGCCGTTCGGGTAGTCGAACGCCATCAGCACCAGCACGCTAAGCAGGAACAACAACGTCAACCATGAGGTGACCGGCGCGCCCGGCAGCTTGAAGCTGACGTCATCCGCCTTGCCCTCTTTAATCGCCTTACGCAGACGCATCTGACAAACGATAATGAAGGCCCAGGTCGACAGAATGCCCAGCGACGCAATGTTCAGTACGATCTCAAACACCTGCGACGGCACATAATAGTTCAGCACCACGCCCACTACATAGACGGCGATCGTCACCAGAATACCGGCATACGGCACCTGTTGGCTGCTCATCTTCGCCAGCGATTGCGGCGCGGAGCCGCCCATCGCCATTGAGCGCAGAATACGTCCGGTGGAGTAAAGGCCGGAGTTCAGGCTCGATAACGCGGCGCTCAGCACCACGATATTCATAATGCTGCCAATATAAGGCACGCCCAGCTTAGAGAAGAAGGTGACGAACGGGCTTTGTCCCGCCTGATAGGCGTTCCAGGGCAGCAGCAGCACCAGCAGCACGACGGAGCCGACATAGAACAGACCGATACGCCAGATAACGCTATTAATCGCCTTCGGCAGCACCTTTTTCGGCTCTTTGCATTCGCCGGCGGCAATGCCCACCAGCTCGATAGAGGCGAAGGCGAAGACCACGCCCTGCACCAGCACCAGCGCCGGCAGCAAGCCGTGCGGGAACATCCCGCCGTTATCGGAGATCAAATGGAAGCCGGTCGCATTGCCGTCCAGCGGCTTGCCGCTGCCCAGGAAAACGACGCCGACCACGAGGAAAATAACGATCGCCAGTACTTTCACCAGCGCGAACCAGAACTCCATTTCGGCGAACCATTTCACCCCAATCAGGTTCATGGTGCCGACAATCGCCAGCGCGCCCAGCGCGAAGACCCACTGCGGCACATCGCCAAACGCGCCCCAGTAGTGCATATAGAGCGCCACCGCGGTGATATCGACAATGCCGGTCATCGCCCAGTTGACGAAATACATCCAGCCCGCGACATAAGAGGCTTTTTCACCCAGAAACTCGCGCGCATAAGAGACAAAACTGCCGCTGGAAGGCCGATGCAATACCAGTTCGCCTAACGCGCGCAGAATAAAGAAGGAGAAGATGCCGCAGACGAGATAAACCAGCGCCAGCGCCGGACCGGCAGCCTGTAAACGCGCGCCCGCGCCGAGAAACAGACCGGTACCAATAGCGCCGCCGATGGCGATCATTTGTACCTGACGGTTGCCCATCGCTTTGTCGTAGCCAGCATCATGTGAATTCAGCCAGCGTCTTTTGGCAGCGCGCTGTTCCGCTGCCGTTTTCTTGGTTGCTTTCATTGCCTTTCCTGTTGTCCTGCCCGATAAAGGAGCTACTGTCCGCTCAAGCCCCTTTCCCCTTTATAACCAATCGTTTGCGTTACAGGGAGTCCGGGGGGCAAATCCGCTGAAAATCTGAGTGTTGTAATGTAGCGACACAGCGGATTTACGGCGATGAATCCTAACCGTTCTCTTAAGGGGAAGCAAAACCCCAACAGCGAAATTTTTTACTCTTTTGTAATTTTTGTGGCACAACTTAAAAAGCGAGAACGCCGCGCTGGCGCTGCGTAAAAGCGGGATCTACCCCAGCACGCGGCCAGGAAAGTAACGCGTTAGTAACGCCCGGTTGAAAAGCCAGCCCCGCGCTTATCCTCCCGCCGGGTCGCGGCGGCCTTAGTGAAGCATTATCTGCCTTGCCGATGCGATAAAAAGGCGCCGCGCGCATTTTCCTGCTGCTAATTTGACTTGACACCGCTGCGTGCCCTGTCGTTTCAGGCTATGATTGCTCCTCTTTTTTGAGTTAAGTTTTCCCATGCTGAAACGTTCCGTTACCAGTTCTATCGCCCGCGCGCTGGCCGGCATCGTCATTCTTTCGGTGCTTTCCACAAGCCTGGCTCTGCTGACGCTTTCCGGCAGCCTGCGCGATGCGGAAATGATCAATCTTGCCGGCTCGCTGCGTATGCAAAGCTACCGCCTGGCCTGGGATTCCGATACCCATTCTCCCGAACTGGAAACGCATCTGTATGCGTATCAGCAGTCGCTGAATGCGCCGGTGTTGCAGCATCTGAACCGCTTTTACGTGCCGGAAAACGTGCGTAATCGTTACCGTCAGCTGAAAGTCAGCTGGCCCATGCTGCAGGCGGATCTGTTGAGTGGGGAGCCGCAGCGCTATTCGCAACATGTGGCAGGCTATGTCGGAGAGATCGACCGCTTTGTCTACGATCTGCAGCGCTATGCGGAACGCAAAATGCAGCTGGTGGCGCTGACCAGCGGCGTCGGCTTCATCGCTATTGTCGCGCTCGCCTTCTGGACGATTCGCCTGACGCGCCGTCAGGTGGTCAAGCCGCTTAATCGGCTGGTGCAGGCCAGCCGCTATATCGAACAGGGCAATTTCCACTATCCGCCGCTTGAGACGTCGCTGGAGAATGAGCTGGGCCTGCTGGCCAACGCGTTTAATCGCATGTCGGGCGAGCTGGAACGCCATTACAGCGAGCTGGAAAATACGGTGAAAGCGCGAACCGCCGATCTGCTGGTGGCGAATCAAACCATGACGATCCTCTACGAGGCTTCGCAGGCGCTGGCGGTCAGCAGCCTGAGTCATCCAACGATTACCGAGGTGATGGAAATTGTGTTCTGCCGCGCGAAACTCACCGCGCTGGCGCTGGATGCCGGAGAAAGCTGGCAGTTCGCGTTGGGAACGCCGCAGCCCGATAAAACCTGGCAGCATTTAGCGCTGAAACAGGAGAATCAGCCCGGCGGCGAGCTGCGCTGGCAGGAAGGCGATCGACACACGCCCGCGCCGCTGATGCAGAGCGTCGGCAACCTGCTGTCGCGCGCCATCTGGATTCATCAGGCGCAAAAACAGCAGCAGCAGCTTCTGCTGATGGAGGAGCGCGCCACCATCGCGCGCGAATTGCACGATTCGCTGGCGCAGGCGCTGTCGTTTCTGCGCATACAGCTGACGTTGCTGAAGCGCACTATTACAACCGAGCAGCAGCCGGCGCAGCAGATCATCAGCGATTTCGATCAGGCGCTGGCGGAAGCCTATCGTCAACTGCGCGAACTACTGAACACCTTTCGCCTGTCGGTGGATGAAGCCTGTCTGCCCGCAGCGCTACAGGCGATGCTGACGCCGCTGCAGCAACAAACTTCCGCCGAAATTGCGCTGACCTGCGCGTCAAGCTTTGACGCGCTGACGGCGCAGCAGCAGGTGCATGTGCTACAGATTGTGCGCGAAGCGGTGCTGAACGCGATTCGCCACGCCGACGCCCGCCGTATTGAGGTAAGCTGCGTCACGCTGGAAAGCGGCGAACACCATATCACTATCAGCGATGACGGCTGCGGGCTCGATACCGTTGAGGAGCCGGCCGGGCACTATGGCCTGACGATTATGCATGAGCGGGCGCAGCGGCTCGGCGGAACACTGCAAATGGAAACTACGCCTGCTGCCGGAACGCGGCTGCTGCTGCGCTTTCCGATGCAGGCGACAGAAACCGTGACGGGGTAACCCTTCGTTATCATTTTTATTTAGCCAGCCGACGCTGGCGCTCTACGCCTGGGAGTACCATGGACAATCGACATTTTACCGTGATGCTGGTGGACGATCATCCGCTGATGCGGCGGGGGATCCGTCAGCTGCTGGAGCTGAACAGCCATTTTGACGTCGTCGCCGAGGCCAATAACGGCACCGAGGCGCTGGCGGAGGCCAGCCGGCTGTCGCCGGACGTAATTCTGCTGGATCTGCATATGAAAGGCATGTCCGGCCTCGATACGCTGAAGGCGTTGCGCAATGAAGGCGTGGCGGCGCGCATTCTGGTGCTGACCGTCTCCGACACGCGCAGCGATATCTACGCCATGCTGGACGCCGGCGCGGACGGCTACCTGTTGAAAGACAGCGAGCCTGAGGTGCTGTTGCAGCAGATTATCGACGGCGCGCAGGGCGCTAACGTTTACAGCAGCGTGGTGCGCGACTATCTGGTGACCCGCGCCCACAGCGCCAATCCGTTCGAGACGCTGACCGAGCGCGAACTGGACGTGCTGCAGGAAGTGGCGCGCGGCCTTTCTAATAAAGAGATTGCGGCCGCGCTGCATATTTCGGAAGAGACGGTAAAGGTGCATATTCGCAACTTCCTGCGTAAGCTGGATGTGCGTTCGCGCGTAGCCGCGACCGTGCTGTGGCTGGAGAATAAGCATCGCTGATCGCTTCGTGTCATAACGCCCCGCGTTTCGGCACGATAATTTACATTTTCTCCTCTTTTTCTCCACGATTCTTCTTCCGGGGACGCGTAAAGTGATGCGATATCCGATCGCACTGAATCGATTAACAAATCACCCAGCATAGCCTGCCCGTCGCGACGTCAACGCGACCGGCAGGTTTGTTCCCGTTGATAACATCGTATTGAGGAGTGCCGCTGTAATGGCGAATTTTTTTATTGACCGCCCAATCTTTGCCTGGGTGTTGGCAATAATGATGTGCCTGACCGGCGCGCTGGCGATTATCTCATTACCGGTGGAACAGTATCCCGATCTCGCGCCGCCCAACGTGCGCATTACGGCAAATTATCCCGGCGCCTCGGCGGAGACGCTGGAAAATACGGTGACGCAGATTATCGAGCAGAGCATGACCGGCATCGATAACCTGATGTATATGTCGTCGCAGAGCAGTAACACCGGCCAGATGACCATCACCCTCACCTTTTCTGCCGGCACCAACCCCGATGAAGCGCGTCAACAGGTGCAGAACCAGTTACAGTCGGCCCTGCGCAAACTGCCACAGGCGGTGCAGCAGCAGGGCGTGACGGTGAATAAAACCGGCGAAAGCAATATTCTGATGCTGGCGTTTGTCTCTACCGACGGCAGTATGGATAAGCAGGATATCGCCGACTATGTCGCCAGTAATATTCAGGACCCCCTCAGCCGCATCAGCGGCGTCGGCCAGGTGGACGCCTACGGCACTCAGTATGCGATGCGTATCTGGCTCGATCCCAACAAGCTGATTAACTATTCGCTCACCACGCAGGATGTGGTAAGCGCGATTGAATCGCAGAACAGTCAGGTCGCGGTGGGTCAGGTCGGCGGCACGCCGTCGGTCGATAACCAGGCGCTGAACGCCACGGTCAACTCGCAGTCGCTGCTGCAAACGCCGGAACAGTTTAAAGCAATTACGCTGCGCACCAACCGCGACGGCTCGGTGGTGACGCTGGGCGACGTGGCGGAGGTGGCGCTGGGCGCGGAGAAATATGACTACCTCAGCCGCTATAACGGTATGGCGGCCTCTGCCCTGGGCGTAAAGCTCGCCTCCGGCGCCAACGAGCTGGAGACCGATCGTCTGGTGCGCGCGCGCGTCGAGGAGCTGTCGCGCTACTTCCCGCATGGCCTGGAGGCGAAAGTCGCCTATGAGACCACGCCGTTTGTCACCGCCTCGATCCGCGACGTGGTGAAAACCCTGCTGGAAGCGGTGCTGCTGGTCTTCCTGGTGATGTATCTGTTTATGCAGAACTTCCGCGCCACCCTGATCCCAACAATAGCGGTGCCGGTGGTGCTGCTGGGCACCTTCTCGGTGCTTTACCTCTGCGGCTTCAGTATCAATACACTGACCATGTTCGCGATGGTGCTGGCGATCGGCCTGCTGGTGGATGACGCCATCGTGGTAGTGGAAAACGTCGAGCGCATTATGAGCGAAGAAGGCCTGTCGCCGCGCGAGGCCACCCGTAAATCGATGGGGCAAATTCAGGGCGCGCTGGTGGGCATTACATTGGTGCTTTCCGCCGTGTTTGTGCCGATGGCCTTTTTCGGCGGCACCGTCGGCGCGATTTACCGTCAGTTCTCGATCACCGTGGTGTCGGCGATGGTGCTGTCGGTGCTGGTGGCGATGATTTTAACGCCTGCGCTCTGCGCCTCACTGCTGAAGCCGGTGGCGCCAGGCCATCATCACCAGCGGCGCGGCTTCTTCGGCTGGTTTAATCGCATGTTCGCGCGCAATACCCAGCGCTATGAACGCGGCGTGGGGAAAATTCTGCATCAAACCGGACGCTGGCTGCTGATCTACCTTGCGATTATCGGTCTGATGGCGTTTCTGTTTCTGCGTCTGCCCACCTCTTTCCTGCCGCTGGAAGATCGCGGCATCTTTACGACGCAGGTGCAGCTGCCGCCCGGCTCGACGCAGCAGCAGACGCTGAAGGTGGTGGAAAAGGTGGAAAGCTATTACATGACCCACGAGAAAGAGAATATCGAATCGGTATTCGCTACCGTCGGTTCCGGTCCCGGCGGCAACGGTCAGAACGTGGCGCGCCTGTTTGTACGGCTGAAAGACTGGGAGATGCGCGCCGACGCCGATCGATCCTCGTTCGCGATTATTGAACGCGCCACCAAAGCCTTCCGCCAAATTAAAGAGGCGCGCGTCATCGCCAGCAGTCCGCCCGCCATCACCGGCATGGGCAGCTCCGCCGGTTTCGATATGCAATTACAGGATCATGCCGGGATTGGACATACGCAGCTGATGGCGATGCGCGATCGGCTGCTGGCGCTGGCGTCGCAGGACTCGCGCCTGGCGCGCGTGCGCCACAACGGGCTGGATGACAGCCCGCAGCTGCGCATCGATATCGATCAGCGCAAGGCGCAGGCGCTGGGCGTCTCTATCGACGATATTAACGATACGCTGAAAACCGGCTGGGGCTCGACCTACGTGAACGACTTCCTCGATCGGGGACGCGTGAAAAAGGTTTATGTGCAGGCGGCGGCGAAATATCGCATGCTGCCGGATGACATTAACAAATGGTACGTGCGCAACAGCTCAGGCGGCATGGTGCCGTTCAGCGCCTTCGCCAAAACCAGCTGGGAAACCGGATCGCCGCGCCTGGAGCGCTATAACGGCTACGCGTCGCTGGAAATTGTCGGCGAGGCGGCGCCCGGCGTGAGTACCGGCACCGCGATGAACGTGATGGAGCAACTGGTGAGCCAGCTGCCGCTCGGCGTCGGCCTGCAATGGACTGGCGCCTCTTTACAGGAGCGGCTTTCCGGCTCGCAGGCGCCGGTGCTCTACACTATTTCGCTGCTTGTCGTCTTCCTCTGCCTGGCGGCGCTTTATGAGAGCTGGTCGATTCCGTTCGCCGTGATGCTGGTGGTGCCGCTGGGCGTAGTGGGCGCGCTGATCGCCACCTGGGCGCGCGGGCTGGAAAACGATGTCTATTTCCAGGTCGGGCTGCTGACGGTCATCGGCCTGTCGGCGAAAAACGCCATCCTGATCGTCGAGTTCGCCAACGATATCAACCGTCGCGGCGGCGATCTGCTCGCCGCCACATTAGAAGCCTCGCGCCAGCGTCTGCGTCCGATATTAATGACTTCGCTGGCGTTTGTTTTCGGCGTGCTGCCGATG
>NZ_JANION010000029.1:0-2274 GCF_024610815.1 Mixta sp. | reverse complement strand
CATAAATCCTCTGCATTTAAAAAATGTAAAGTCATTGAATAGATAAGCAGTAAAGACCGGCCGTCCTGGCCAGTACGCGCGGCATCATAATGAGCAGCCGTCCGGCAAACGTTGATCTGAAGAGTGGTAAAACCGAATTTTTTTTCTTCTGGCCCTTGATGCCGTCAGGGATGGCCCCATCTTATTTGGCATCCGAGGTTATGTACCCGGAAAAAAAGCGCGGCGCCGGGAGTTGAAACGGCAAAAACCGCCCGCATTAAGTGTGCATAACCTGATTTGCAATGAATTCAAGTGGGAGACGTTTAGATGGGTAAGATTATTGGTATTGACCTTGGTACAACCAACTCATGTGTTGCCATTATGGACGGCACCAAAGCGCGCGTGCTGGAGAATGCCGAAGGCGACCGCACCACGCCGTCAATTATCGCGTATACACAGGATGGTGAAACGCTGGTTGGTCAGCCTGCTAAACGTCAGGCTGTGACGAACCCGCAGAATACCCTGTTTGCGATCAAACGTCTGATTGGTCGTCGTTTCCAGGACGAAGAAGTACAGCGTGATATTAAAATCATGCCTTACAAAATCACTCAGTCCGACAACGGCGATGCATGGCTTGACGTGAAAGGCCAGAAAATGGCGCCGCCGCAGATTTCTGCGGAAGTGCTGAAAAAAATGAAGAAAACGGCTGAAGATTACCTGGGCGAACCGGTAACGGAAGCGGTTATTACTGTACCAGCCTACTTCAACGATGCTCAGCGTCAGGCGACCAAAGACGCCGGCCGTATCGCAGGTCTGGAAGTAAAACGCATCATTAACGAACCGACTGCTGCTGCGCTGGCTTACGGCCTGGACAAAGGGCAGGGCAACCGTACTATCGCGGTCTATGACCTGGGCGGCGGTACCTTCGATATCTCTATCATCGAAATCGATGAAGTGGACGGCGAAAAAACCTTTGAAGTTCTGGCGACCAACGGTGATACCCACCTGGGCGGCGAAGACTTCGACAGCCGTCTGATTAACTATCTGGTGGCTGAATTTAAGAAAGATCAGGGCATCGATCTGCACAACGATCCGCTGGCGATGCAGCGTTTGAAAGAGGCGGCTGAAAAGGCGAAAATCGAGCTTTCTTCCGCTCAGCAGACCGACGTTAACCTGCCGTACATCACGGCGGACGCCACCGGCCCGAAACACCTGAACATCAAAGTGACCCGTGCGAAACTGGAATCGCTGGTGGAAGATCTGGTTGCCCGTTCTATCGAGCCGCTGAAAGTCGCGCTGCAGGACGCTGGCCTCTCCGTGTCTGACATCAACGACGTTATTCTGGTCGGCGGTCAGACCCGTATGCCGATGGTGCAGGCGAAAGTTGCTGAATTCTTCGGTAAAGAGCCGCGTAAAGACGTTAACCCTGACGAAGCGGTAGCCGTGGGCGCTGCGGTACAGGGCGGCGTGCTGGCGGGCGACGTGAAAGACGTACTGCTGCTGGACGTGACCCCGCTGTCGCTGGGTATCGAAACCATGGGCGGCGTGATGACGTCGCTGATTGCGAAAAACACCACCATCCCTACCAAGCACAGCCAGGTGTTCTCTACCGCTGAAGACAACCAGTCTGCGGTAACCATCCATGTGCTGCAGGGCGAGCGTAAACGCGCAGCGGATAACAAATCGCTGGGTCAATTTAATCTGGACGGCATTCAACCGGCGCCGCGCGGCATGCCGCAGATCGAAGTCACCTTCGATATCGACGCCGACGGTATCCTGCATGTTTCCGCGAAGGATAAAAACTCAGGCAAAGAGCAGAAGATCACCATCAAGGCCTCTTCTGGTCTGAATGAGGATGAAATTCAGAAAATGGTGCGCGACGCGGAAGCGAACGCGGAAGCCGACCGTAAATTCGAAGAGCTGGTGCAGGCGCGCAACCAGGGCGACCAGATTGCCCACAGCACCCGTAAGCAGCTGGACGAAGCGGGCGACAAGATCTCCGCCGAGGATAAAGCGCCGATCGAATCCGCGCTAAACGATCTGAACACCGCGCTGAAAGGCGAAGACAAAGCGGACATCGAAGCGAAAATCCAGGCGCTGGTGCAGGTTTCCGGCAAGCTGATGGAGTTCGCTCAGCAGCAGGGCCAGCCGGCTGACGCCGCTGACGCTTCTGCTAAAAAAGAAGATGACGTTGTCGACGCTGAATTCGAAGAAGTGAAAGACAAAAAATAATTGCCCCTGACCGGGCGCGGCGGTTGCCCTGACAACCGCTGGTAACCAGCACGGGCGTAGGAG
>NZ_JANION010000028.1:0-2577 GCF_024610815.1 Mixta sp. | reverse complement strand
GTCCTATACCATTTATTCGCGGAAAAAATAACAACATTTGTTAAATAAACCTTTCATTTGTTGAATCAGACGTTAAAATGTCGCTCCTTTTTTATTATAAATCATTGCTTTTAACTCAAATGTCACATTCTACTAAGCTTTATTCGGCAATATCTCTCGCAGTAATGCTGGCCTGTTCCAACGCATACGCTGAAAACACCACGGAAAAGACAGATGTCCTGCTGATTGGCGGCGGTATCATGAGCGCCTCTCTGGGTACGCTGTTGCACGATTTGCAGCCTGACTGGAAACAGTTGATGGTTGAGAAGCTGGATGGCGTTGCGCTTGAGTCTTCTAACGGCTGGAACAACGCCGGTACCGGGCACTCCGCCAACATGGAGCTGAACTACACGCCGGAACGTAAGGATGGCTCGATCGATTTCAGCAAGGCGCTGGAAATCAACGAAGCCTTTATGATCTCCCGTCAGTTCTGGTCTACGCAGGTGAAGCGCGGCGTGCTAAACGATCCGCACTCCTTTATCAACTCTACGCCGCATATGAGCTTCGTCTGGGGTGATAAGAACGTCGATTACCTGACCAAACGTTACAAAGCGCTGCAGCAGACTACCCTGTTCCAGGGCATGCAATTCTCTACCGATCAACAGCAGATCAAAAAGTGGGCGCCGCTGATTATCGAAGGCCGCGATCCGCAGCAGAAAGTAGCGGCGACCTGGACGCCGGTCGGCACCGACGTCAACTACGGTGAAATCACCCGTCAGCTGATCGGCAGCCTGAAGAAGAATAAAAACTTCACGCTGGAAACCTCGACCGAAGCGACCGATTTCAAACGTAACGACGACAACAGCTGGCACGTAACCGTTACCGATGTGAAAACCGGTGAAAAACATGCCATCGACGCCAAATACGTCTTTATCGGCGCAGGCGGCGGCGCGCTGAAGCTGCTGCAGAAAACCGGCATCCCGGAAGCGGACAACTATGCAGGCTTCCCGGTTGGCGGCTCCTTCCTGGTGACCGAAAACCCGGCTATCACCAGCCAGCATGCTGAAAAAGTCTATGGCCAGGCTTCCGTCGGCGCGCCGCCGATGTCCGTACCGCACCTGGACGCCCGTTTCCTTGACGGCAAGCGCGTGGTGCTGTTCGGGCCATTTGCGACCTTCTCTACCAAGTTCCTGAAAAACGGTTCGTTCCTCGATCTGTTAAGCACCACTACCACCAAAAACGTGATTCCGATGACCGACGTTGGTCTGGATAACTTTGATCTGGTGAAATATCTGATCGGTCAGGTGATGCTGAGCGACGAAGATCGTTTTGAAGCGCTGAAAGAGTACTACCCGTCCGCGCGTAAAGAGGACTGGAAACTGATCCAGGCCGGTCAGCGTGTACAGATCATCAAAAAAGACGCAGAGAAAGGCGGCGTGCTGAAGCTGGGTACCGAAATTGTTACCGATCAGCAGAAAACGCTGGCTGCCCTGCTGGGCGCATCGCCGGGCGCTTCTACCGCCGCGCCGATCTCCATTAACGTGATCAAGAAACTGTTCCCGGAGCAGTTCAACTCACCGGAATGGCAGAGCAAGCTGCACGACGTCGTACCGAGCTACGGCCAGACGCTGAACGGCAACGTTGCCCTGACGCAGCAGGTATGGGATGAAACGGCGGCAACGCTGAAACTGACCAAACCGCCAGTGATTCAGATGAACAACGTCAATGCGCCTGCCGCGCAGCCGAAGCAGGAAGAGTCTAAAGCGCCTCAGCACGATATGGCGCTGTAAGCCTCGCTGTATAGCGCGCCGCGCTGCGGCGAAGCACGCTGTAACGCAACAGAAAAAAGCCTCCGTTTTCGGAGGCTTTTTTTTGCCCTGGCGACAGACGCCGCCTCGCTATTTCACCGCTTTAATCACAAAGGTCACGACGCCAAATATCTCCAGCCCCTCTTCCCCGCTGGGAATAATGGGCCGCCAGGCCGGGTTCATCGGCATCAGCCGCACCCTGGGCCGCAGCTCCAGCTTTTTTACCGTAAAGGCGCCGTCCACCGCCGCAACGACAATATCGCCATGCCCGGCGGTGAGCGAGCTGTCCACCACCAGCATATCGCCATCGCTGATGCCGCCTTCTGTCATTGAATCACCGCTGGCCCGGACAAAGTAGGTTGCGCTGGGTCGTTGCACCAGCAGGTCGTTAAGATCGAGACGCTGCTCAATATAATCCTGCGCCGGTGAAGGAAAGCCGCACGGCACGCGTTCGACAAAAAGCGGCAGACGCAACAGCGCGCCCAGCTCGACAGGTCTGATGAATTCCATAACCACTCGCCCAAACATACTGTATATAAACACAGTAAACGTAATGGGCGGTTTTAATCAAGCGCAGCGGTATCTTTTTTTCCGCGCAGCGTGAGGACGGCGTTTATATTTCAGCCATTTTACTCTGCGAAGGCTTATTTATTATTGAGTAAGCAGGGGCGCTATCTTGTCCCGTACGCAATAGCATTATTAATACGTTTGGCAAAAAAATCAGCGCTGGCGAACAGGGATTGCGATTCTTACACCCGCATTTATTTTGCCGCCTCGCCCGTTATATGAC
>NZ_JANION010000009.1:0-10067 GCF_024610815.1 Mixta sp. | reverse complement strand
GTCCTGCGGCTGACGTTCGAAAGGGGGTTTTGGGTAGAGCTCGCGCGGGTCTTTGCCGGTTTGAGGCGGGGCGCTGCTTTGCGACGCACCGCCGTTTTCTGCGGCGCTGGCGCTGCCCGACATCGCCATGCCGGTAACCGCCATGCTGCCCATCAGTCCGCCAACCACCTGGCGACGAGAAAATCCACTGTGATCGTGTTGAGACATGCGTTCTCCTTTTCATCAGTAAAAGTGCCCAACAAACGGCGACACAACTGATTAAAAGGTAGACGCGGATCACCTATGGCGCGAAGCGAAGCGGCAGGGCGCTTACAGCGGAATCACGGGATATTTGCCGCTCAGCAGCGGACGGCAGAGATATTTGTAGCCGTCGTTATCAAACCCTTTCGGCGGGCTGGTCAGGTTTTTCGCCTCGTCGAGATGACTGACGGAGCCGAGATAAAACCAGTTATGAATAATATGCATCTGCGTCTCTTTCGGACCTTCCTCTACCAGCGCCACGGCGCCAGGCCACGGCCAGCAGACGACGCGCACTTTCTCCAGCGCCTCCAGCAGACGGCCATGATGGTCGCCGATCGGCTCTTTGCCGCAGCAGGCGCCGGCGCAGCGGCCCAGGCTGGCGCGGAAGCAGGCGCGGTTTTTACTGTGGCTCTCCAGCCCCAGCAGGCTGTAGCAGAGCTGACGTTCGTCAGCGATCTTCTTCAGCGTCTCCAGCGCGGCGCGGCGACTGGAATAAAGCCCGAACAGATCCGGCGAAGCGGAGAAATCGAGATCGCGCGCGTAGACCACATCCGGTCGTCCCACGCCGTCCCACTGTAAGGAGCAGAGCTGCCGGTTACGTCGCAGACGCTTGTTAAACAGCGGCTGCTGGTTTTTGATCATCTGCGCTTCCAGCAGCAGGGCGCCCAGCTCGCCAGCGGTGGTGATCCAGCTGATGCGGCGCGTCAGGCGCAGCATTTTCGCTTCATCCGGCGTGCGGAAGTGGGACATAACGCGCGTGCGCAGGCTGATGCTTTTGCCGATATAGAGCGGCATCACGTCGCTGTCGCCGTGAAAAATATAGACGCCGGGCAGATTGGGAATATCGGCCAGGAAAGAACGCAGATGTTCGGGATATTCATAAATAGCCGCTGGTTCAAATTCCAGGCGGTGACTGGCAGCACGTCTTACCACAGGTGACTCCGTTTTACTGGTTGCATATCCAGTTTATCAGCCGGAATGGAAATTGAACAGTGCGAAAAATCGGCGCTGAGGCGCAGTGAAAACCACTGGAGCGGCGGGCTGACGCGATAAGTTCACAGTGCGCCCCGTTAAGCGGCGGCGTAATTCATTCCCTTGGGACATCAGAAAAAAATGATGCCCGCAGGCGGAAGACGGGTCTGCGCAGACAAGCAACAGGGCGGGAAAAGAGAGGAGCGCAACAGAATTCTGCGTAACGTTAAAGCGGAAATAAACGGGGCGGACGGGCGATAAAAGAGCGGACCGACGGTCCGCTCGCGCAAAATTTATTTCTTCCAGTAGTCGTCAAATACGGTCACCGGCAGGCGGCGCTTATGCTCGGTTTTCTGATACCAGCCTTCAATGGTTTTAGCGGCGGACTCCTCGATCTGCTGCCCTTCCAGATAGGCGTCGATCTGACCGTAGCTGACGCCCAGCGCCACTTCATCCAGCAGGCCCGGACGATCGTCTTCCAGATCGGCGGTTGGGTGTTTCAGCCAGAGATGCTGCGGGCAGCCCAGCTCTTTCAGCAACATTTTGCCCTGGCCTTTATTCAGGCGATGAATCGGGTTGATGTCGCTGCCGCCGTCGCCGTACTTGGTAAAGAAGCCGGTCACCGCTTCCGCGGCGTGATCGGTGCCAACCACCAGCCCTTTGGTCATCCCGGCGATGCTGTACTGCGCCTTCATACGCTCGCGCGCTTTCTCATTGCCGCGCACAAAATCGGAGAGTTCAATGCCTGCCGCTTTCAGCGCGCGCTCGCTCGCCTGCACCGCCTCTTTGATATTCACCACCAGCACGCGATCGGGCTGAATGAAATCGAGCGCGTCCTGACAATCTTTCTCGTCGGCCTGCACGCCGTAGGGCAGACGCACCGCGATAAACTGATATTCCTGGTCGCCGGTCTCTTCACGCAGTTCGCTCATCGCCAGCTGGCTCAGCTTGCCGCACAGGGTGGAATCCTGACCGCCGCTGATGCCCAGCACCAGCGTTTTAATAAAAGGGTGGGCTTTCAGATAGGATTTCAGAAACTCAACGCTGGTACGGATCTCTTGTTTGGCATCGATGGTGGGTTTGACGCCCAGCGCCTCAATGATTTCCTGCTGCAGTGACATAAACCTCTCCTTGAATCAGTAGCCTGTTGGCTCGTTGCGAATGCATATTCTGTTAAAACTAACGCGCATCCGGCAAAACGACAAGCCGGTTTGCGCCTGAGCCGGCTCAGGCGCGGCGATTTCAGACAGTCTGCGGTTTTTTCGCCAGCAGCAGAAACATCGTGATGGCCAGCAGGTAGCAGCCGAAGATGGTCAGCGTCATGGTCAGCACCGAGGTGCCGCCAATGCCGGTGACCGGCACGCTGATGGCGCCCAGCGTGAACATGGTAACGCCAATCACCGCCGACGCGCTGCCGGCGCGTTGGCCCTGGCTCTGCATCGCCAGCGACGCTGCGGTCACCGAAATTACGCCGTTGCTGGCGACGCTGAAGAACAGCGCCGTCAGCACCAGCGGCAGGGCGGCGCCGGACAGACCGGCCAGCACCAGCGTGCCGGAAGCGATAAACGCCAGCGTCAGGCCGCCCTTCAGCACGCGATATTCGCCCCACAGCGGGCAGAGGCGCGCGCTGGTCTGCGAAGCGATCACCAGCCCCAGCCCGTTAAGGGCGAAGCAGAAGCTGAACGCCTGCGGCGACAGGCCGTAGATCTGCTGCAGCACGAACGGCGAGGCGCCGATATAGGCGAACATGCCGGACATCATAAAGCCCTGCGTCAGACAGAAGCCCATAAACGGACGATGGGTGACGACCTTGCCCAGCGCCGCCCAGGCGGAAAGCAGCGATCCCTGGCTGCGACGTTCCTCCGGTAGCGTTTCATGCAGCTTCAGGCGCGCCAGCGCCAGCAACAGCAGGGCGATCAGCGCCAGCGCCATAAACAGGCCGCGCCAGTCGAGAAACGTCATCAGCGCGCCGCCCATTACCGGCGCGGCGATCGGCGCCAGGCCGTTAACCAGCATCAGCATGGCGAAAAAGCGGGTTAAGTCATGGCCGCTGTACATATCGCGGGCAATGGCGCGCGACAATACCGCGCCGCCCGCGCCCGCCAGGCCTTCAAACAGCCGCGCCAGCAGCAGTTGGTTGATATTCTGCGCCAGGGCGCAGCCGACCGAGGCGATAAACAGCAGGATCAGCGAAAGCGTCAGCGGGCGCAGACGGCCGGTTTTATCGCTGAGCGGCCCAAAAATCAGCTGACCCGCGCCCAGCCCCAGCAGGCCGGCTGTCAGGCTGAGCTGGGCGGTCGCCGTCGGCGTTTGCAGGTCGGCGGCCAGCGCCGGCAGCGCCGGCAGGTAAAGATCGATGCAGAGCGGCCCCAGCGCCGCCAGTAAACCCAGGCTGATGGCATAACCAATACGGTTAGGATGAATAGAGGTCATGGTGTTGTTTGTCTCCCTGTCAGGAATGGTGAGGCTCTGTTGCGCGCGGATTTCTTAAGATCCGCGTCAGGCTGTGATGTCGGGCGGCCGAATTATACGAAGAAGCGCCGCCTCGCCCTACGGTTTTCCGCCGCGACAATCGCTGCGGGCAATCACCGCTGCGGCGGAAGCGCTCGTAAATGACCGAATAAAGAAAAATGCACGCCATAAATTTGATAAATCAGCAATTATGTTCCACGCTTATGCCTACATGGACAATAAATGAGGAACAACAAGATGAAAAAATTCACAGGATTAGTTGGTGCTGCTGTGGCTCTGGCCGTGTTATCTGGCTGTAGCGCTTACGATCGTGCTGAAAGCTATGTGACTCAGCCGGTTGTTAAGGATGTGAAAAAAGGTATGACCCGCGAGCAGGTACGTCAGATCGCGGGCCCGGCGTCGACGGAAATCACCATGGTGCACGCGCGCGGCACCTGTCAGACCTATGTGCTGGGTGAGCGTGACGGCAAACCGCAGACCTATTTCGTCAGCTACAGCGATACCGGTCGTGTAATGAACTACGGCTTCCAGAGCTGTAAAGAGTACGACACCGATCCGCAGGCCAACCAGTAAGGCCGGATAGCACATTAATGGGGGCGGTCTGCAAAGGCCGCCCCCGTTGTTTTACGCCTCGTCCGTTTACAGTCCCGGCGGTCGCGGCACCTCAAGATATTCTCCATCGATATTGCGTTCATAGTAGTGCCCATCCTGCACATAGTAACGACGCCCGTTGTAATCCAGCGCGCGCATCGCATCGCCCATCGTCATCCGCTCCGTTGGCGGCTGCACCATGACATAAGTCTCGCCCTGACGCTGATAGACATTGCCGTTCAGCAGATAGTAAGTCAGCCCGCCAATCAATACCGCCGTTGCCGCCTCAGGCAGAAAGCGGAAGGGCGCAGGACGTCCCCAGCCGTGTCCGCCCCATTCGCCGCCGTGACGCCAGCCGGGGCCAGGAGCGGGACCATAAGGGTGCGCGACGGCCACGGCGGGCGCCGTCAGGGTCAGAGCCAGTAGCGATGCGATAACCTTTTTCATGGTGATTCTCCTGCATTAACTGCTGGCAGGATTGACGCGGTAGCGGAAAAAAACAAGCGTAATCAGGCCGTTTTTGCGGCTGCTTACCACGCTTAACGCTTCCTTAACGCTTGGGGGAAATTGTGAAGAGAAAAGGCGGGCCGGGCGGCCCGCCTGAGCATCATCAGGCTGGCACGCTCAGTGCTTTCTGACTACGCGACCAGATGCGGTGCGCGCCGAGAAAAGCGATAAATTCGCTCATCAAGACGCCTTCCGCTTTTACATCTTCGATCACGCCTTCTTCAGGCTCATCGTCGCCAAGACCGAACTGCGCCTTAAAGCGACGCGCGTCGCCGCTCAGGGCAATCACTTTCAAGTGCTTATAGGCTTCAAGCAGATAGTAGCGGGCGTCGCCGCTCAGCAGCAGCGCATCGATATTGCCATCCGGCACGATAACCGCATCGACCGTTACCGACGGCAGGCCGCTGAAGGTGCCGTCAATGGGCAGGGTAGAGCCGTCGTCAGCGCGTACCTGGCCCATATGCGCCGCCAGCAGCTTAGCGTGCACGCCGTGCGCCTTCAGCTCTTGCAGGATCGCCAATACGTCGGCGGCCTTAACGCCGTCGCTCAGCAGCAGGGCCACCTGGCGGCCTTTAATGTTGCCGCTCGGCACCGCGTAGAGGCTCAGGCTGGCGTCTTTGCGCAGGCCATTGACATCTTTCGGCGGCGCCGTGTGCAGTTTATCGTCCGACAGCGCGATACCGAGGTTCTGCGCCACGCCGTGCGCCAGCGACACGTCGATATGCAAAAGGTGATCGACCACGCGCTCGCGGATGTAGGCGCGCGCCACTTTACCCAGCTCAAACGAAAAAGCGTCGATAATATGCTGCTGCTCTACCGGCGTCTGGCTCAACCAGAACAGGCGCGGCTGCGAATAATACTCGCCGAAAGAAGGGCTGCGCTCGCGCACCTTATGGCCTTCGATTCGCTCCTGATAGCTTTCAAAGCCGCCGCGACGTGGCTGCGGAGGCGTTTCTCGCGGCCAGTTATCGTTAATCGAGTTTGGCTCATAATTTGCCGGGTTGGTGTCGATATCCATGCGATGCATGCCCTGACGCTGAAAATTATGGTAAGGGCAAACCGGACGGTTAATCGGGATCTCATGGAAGTTAGGGCCACCGAGACGGCTGATTTGCGTATCGGTGTAAGAGAACAGGCGTCCCTGTAGCAGCGGATCGTTGGTGAAGTCGAGTCCCGGCACGATATGGCCCGGATGGAACGCCACCTGTTCGGTTTCGGCGAAGAAGTTGTCTGGATTGCGGTTCAGCACCATTTTGCCGATCAGCTCTACCGGCACCAGCTCTTCCGGGATGAGTTTGGTGGCGTCAAGCAGATCGAAATCGAATTTAAACTCGTCCTCTTCCGGGATCAGCTGTACGCCCAGCTCATATTCCGGGTAGTCGCCCGCCTCGATCGCTTCCCAGAGATCGCGGCGATGGAAATCGGGATCGCGTCCGGTCAGCTTCTGCGCTTCATCCCACAGCAGAGACGCTTTGCCCGCCACCGGCTTCCAGTGGAAGCGCACAAAGGTCGCTTTGCCCTGCGCGTTGATCATGCGGAAGGTGTGAATGCCGAACCCTTCCATGGTGCGGTAGCTGCGCGGAATGCCGCGATCGGACATTGCCCACATCACATTGTGCAGCGTTTCCGGCTGGAGCGAAACATAGTCCCAGAAGGTATCGTGCGCGCTTTGTCCCTGCGGGATCTCGTTATGCGGTTCAGGTTTTACCGCATGGACAAAGTCAGGAAATTTATGCGCGTCCTGAATAAAAAATACCGGCGTGTTGTTGCCCACCAGGTCAAAAACCCCTTCCTGGGTATAAAATTTAGTGGCGAAGCCGCGAATATCGCGCACGGTGTCCGCTGAGCCAGCGCCGCCCTGAACAGTGGAAAAGCGGACGAATACCGGCGTGATCTGATCGGGATCGCGCAGAAAATCCGCTTTCGTCACCTCGCTCATGGAGCGATAGGGCTGAAAGTAGCCGTGGGCCGCCGAACCGCGCGCGTGTACGATGCGTTCCGGGATGCGCTCATGGTCAAAATGCGTGATTTTTTCACGCATAATAAAATCTTCCAGCAGCGTCGGGCCGCGCGTGCCGGCTTTCAGGGAGTTTTGATCGTTGGCGATGCGCGTACCCTGATTAGTGGTCAGCGGGAAATTCTCGCCCCCTTTACGGTGCGCATCCAGCTGATCGAGCTTGGCGTTGCGCGTATCAGGCGACTTCAGGCTGCCAGGGGCGGTAGGCTGTTTGCCCGGCGGCGTCGGTTCGGCAGAAGGCTTATGGGAACCATCCTCAGGGGCCAGGGAATCAAGGCCAGGCTTGGCGGATTCAGGACCTGTAGCCGGCGCGCTGTGGCTCAGTTCCTTATTATCAGTTTCTTTCGACATTAGCATTGCTCCTGTTGATGTCGTTCAAGGCTTCATTAACTATAGAACAGCACGCAAGGTACGCCTGGAGTTTCCGGGGATTTGTGTTATATCAGGCAGCCTTTCGGAATCGCGGAAAAGACGAAAAGGGAAGGCGGAGACGAAAAAAAAGGGCCGGATTATCCGGCCCTTAGCGTGTTGATGCGGATTTCGCTGGCGTTAGCGATGCACCAGCTCGCGATGCTCATCACTGTTGAGCAGCGCGTTGTCAGTCTGCTTCATCCAGCGGCTGGTCAGAGAACCTGCGGTCATTGAACCGTTCACGTTCAGCGCGGTGCGGCCCATATCGATAAGCGGCTCGATAGAGATCAGCAGGGCGACCAGCGTCACCGGCAGGCCCATCGCCGGCAGCACAATCAGCGCGGCAAAGGTTGCGCCGCCGCCCACGCCCGCCACGCCGGCAGAGCTGAGCGTCACGATACCGACCAGCGTCGCAATCCAGACCGGATCGAGCGGGTTGATGCCCATCGTGGGCGCAACCATCACCGCCAGCATTGTCGGATAGAGACCGGCGCAGCCGTTCTGACCGATGGTGGCGCCGAACGAGGCGGAGAAACTGGCGATCGATTCCGGCACGCCCAGACGCTGCGTCTGCGCCTCCACGTTCAGCGGAATGCTGGCGGCGCTGGAGCGGCTGGTAAAGGCGAAGGTAATGACCGGCCACACTTTGCGGAAGAAGCGTAGCGGGTTGATGCCGTTGACCGAGAGCAGCAGGGCGTGCACCGTAAACATCATCGCCAGACCGAGGTAAGAGGCAACGACAAAGCTGCCGAGCTTGATAATATCCTGCAGGTTGGAGCCAGCCACCACTTTGGTCATCAGGGCCATCACGCCGTACGGCGTCAGCTTCATGATCAGACGCACCAGCTTCATCACCCACAGTTGCAGGGTGTCGATCGCTTTCAGTACGCGTTCGCCTTTTTCCCGATCGTCCTTCAGCAACTGCAGCGCCGCCACGCCGAGAAACGCGGCGAAAATCACGACGCTAATGATGGAGGTCGGGTTAGCGCCCGCCAGATCGGCAAACGGATTTTTCGGAATAAACGACAGCAGCATCTGTGGCGCGCTCAGATCGGCCACTTTGCCTGCGTAGTTTGACTGGATAGCGGAGAGACGCGCCGTTTCCTGCGCGCCCTGCACCAGACCTTCGGCGCTCAGGCCAAACAACGTGGTGACGAAAACGCCGACCAGCGCGGAAATCGCGGTGGTGAACAGCAGCACGCCGATGGTCAGCACGCTGATTTTACCCAGCGAGGAGGCGTTATGCAGACGGGCCACGGCGCTAAGGATAGAAGCGAAGACCAGCGGCATGACGATCATCTGCAATAGCTGCACATAACCGTTCCCTACCACGTTGAACCACGCGATCGATTCTTTCAGCACCGGCGCGCTGTCGCCGTAGATCAGCTGAAGCGCCAGACCAAACAGCACGCCGATCACCAGGCCGACCAGTACTTTCTTCGACAAACTCCAGCCGTTGCGGCCCAGCCTGGAGAGCACCACCAGTAAGGCGATAAACGCCAGGACATTAAGAATAAGCGGAACAGTCATCCTGTTTTCTCCATAAATATGCCCCACAGCGGGGCGGTAACGCCGCTGTGAGGCAGGGTGAAGATATTTTTATCCACGCATTAAGTGGCGTAACTGACGGAATGGTAACAGCCCGGAACGAAACAGGATTAGATCCGAATGGAATGGGTTATAACTTTTTGCATTGATTCGTCTAAAAATCAGCCTGCCCGCAGGCTAATTAACCGATCGATGCCCGACTGAACGTTATTCATTAATTTGGCGGGCCAGTCCTCCGCGCCGAAATGAGGCATGCCGGGCGGAAACCACAAGGCGCCCATCACCAGCGCCAGGCAAAAAATGCGCTCCAGCTGGTTTCCCGCTTTGGTGGTCAAGAGCGGCAGACGAAAACGCCAGCGGCAGGGCCAGAGCAGCGGCACGCCGGCGGGCGTCAGCATATCGGCGGCGATATGGCTCAGATAGCCCAATACCATGCCGTGCATGGCGTCGGTCGGCACCGGCCAGCCGTGCGGTAGATTCATCCGCAACAGCGTGACGCCGCCCAGCACCGCCAGCAGGCTATGGGTAAAGCCGCGATGGCCGAAGGCGCGCGCAATGGGCTGCGATATCCAGCGAAAGCGCTGGCCCAGCGTCGAACGAGGATGATCGATATCAGGCAGCAGGCAGGTCAGCAACACCGCCGGAATAATATGCCACCAGTCGCCGTTGGCCAGCTCTGGCGTTAACTCTGCACGTTTGGCAAATATCGCGCTGGCAATGGCGAAAATAACGTGGCCTTCGGCCGTCATGAGGATAACCTGAATACATAACTGTCAATGTATCCAGTATAGGGGATTTATACAGTAGATGGGAAGTTGTGACGCTGTAACCAAAAGTGAATATCGGACGGAGCCAGGCCCCGTCCGGTAAGGTTTAGCGCGCCAGCCAGCCGCCATCGACCGCCAGCGTATAGCCGTTTACGTAATCAGAAGCGGATGAGGCGAGGAACACCACCGGCCCCATCATATCGTCCGGCTTGCCCCAGCGCCCGGCCGGAATGCGACCGAGAATTTCCTGGCTGCGGCCTTCATCGTTGCGCAGCTGTTCCGTGTTGTTGGTCGCCATATAGCCCGGCGCGATGGCGTTCACATTGATATTATGCGCCGCCCACTCGTTAGCCATCAGGCGCGTCAGGCCCATCACCGCGCTTTTCGATGCGGTGTAAGAAGGCACGCGGATGCCGCCCTGGAAAGAGAGCATCGAGGCGATATTGATAATCTTGCCGCCGTTGCCCTGCTTAATAAACTGACGCGCCACCGCCTGCGACATAAAGAATACCGTTTTGCTGTTGATATTCATCACGTCGTCC
>NZ_JANION010000008.1:0-3121 GCF_024610815.1 Mixta sp. | reverse complement strand
AGTCATGATGAGGAGATTGACAATGCCAGAGCGTAAAATTGGCTTACGGCACTACCTGGCTTATGGATCGGGCGATTTTTTGGGCGCCGGCACCACCGCCCTGACGGCGGCCTGGCTGCTTTACTTCTACACCACCTTCTGTGGTCTGACGCCGATCGAGGCGACCTTTATTTTCGCCATGGCGCGCGTGCTTGACGCCGTCATCAGCCCGCTGATGGGCTTTCTGACCGATAACTTCGGCTCTACCTGGCTGGGCAAGCGCTTTGGCCGCCGCAAATTCTTTATTCTGCTCGGCATTCCCTGCGTATTCAGCTACAGCCTGATGTGGGTCGGCGAGATGAGCTATCTCTATTACCTGCTCACCTACCTGCTGTTTGATATCGTCTATACCATGATTCTGGTGCCTTATGAAACGCTGGTGCCGGAGATGACCGACGATTTCAAAAAGAAAACCAAGTTTTCCGGCGCGCGCATCGCGCTGGCGCAGCTGTCGGCCATTCTGGCGGCTTTCCTGCCCGGCGTGCTGATTAACCATTTCGGTAAAGACAACGCCATCTCCTTTTTCTACGCCAGCCTGGTGTTCTCGATTATCTGCGCCATCGTGTTGACGCTGGTGTGGCTGTTCACCTGGGAGCGCGCGCCGGAAGATTTTTCCGAGGAATCGCGCCGTGCAGAAGAGGAAAAGCGGCAACTGACGCTGGCGCAGAGCCTGAAACGCCTTTATGTCGAACTTGCCTCAACGCTGCGCATCCGCATTTTCCGTCAGCATCTGGGCATGTATCTCGGCGGCTATATCGCGCAGGATGTGTTTAATGCCGTTTTCACCTGGTATGTGGTGTTTGTGCTGATGCAGAGCGCGCAGATCGCTTCCAGCCTGATGGGCACGATGGCGATTTTGCAGTTTATTGCGGTAATGGGCATGATCCCGCTCTGTATCCGCCTTGGGCCTGCGCCTTCCTATCGCCTGGTAGTAACGCTGTTCGCCCTGAGCGCCCTCTCCTACGCCGCGCTCTGGTATACCGGCATGAACGATAGCATGGCGCTGCTGGTGCTGATCTCCGCGCTGGCCGGGCTGGGCCGCGGGGGCATCAACTATGTGCCGTGGAATATCTACACCTATATCGCTGACGTCGATGAGGTGATTACCGGTCAGCGCCGCGAAGGGATCTTCGCCGGCATTATGACGCTGACGCGCAAAGCCTCTCAGGCGGGCGCCGTGATGCTGGTCGGCATCGTACTGCAACTCTCCGGCTTTGTTTCCGGCCAGGCGCAGCAGAGCGATAGCGTACAGCACACCATTCTGCTGATTCTGAGCGTCGGCACGCTGTGCATGCTGGCGATCGGCTTCTTTATTTCCCTGCGCTTTCGCCTGAACCTGCATACCCATTCCGTACTGCGCGAAGAGACCAACAAAATGCGCCTTGCCGGACATCCGGTGCCGGATCGCATTACGCCCGAAGCGCGCGAGACGGTTGAGACGCTCGCCGGGCTGCCTTATGAAAACCTGTGGGGCAATAACAATATTGGCTTTCTTAACCGCCATCGCCCGCCCGCGCCGCCGCTGCGCCCTGTCCAGGCTGCCGACGCGGCGTTGCCGCATACTTTGAAACGATAGATAGGATCTGAACGATGACTGTATTTCCTGTAAAACATAGCGCCCTGCTGCGCCAGCCTGAATTCCTTCTGCCGCGTCCTCAGCTGGTGCAGCTGATTGAGAAGCTGACCGATAACCTGGTCGCTATTACCGATGAAAGCGGCGAATTCTTACTGCGGCTGGATGACGGGCGCGTCATCGATACCAAAGGCTGGGCCGGCTGGGAATGGACGCACGGCATCGGTCTGTACGGCATGTATCACTACTACCAGCAGACCGGCGATGAAAAAACGCTGGCGATTATCGACGACTGGTTCCGTCAGCGCCTGGCGGAAGGCACGCCGACCAAAAACGTCAATACCGTTTGCCCGCTGCTGACGCTGGCTTATCGCTACGAAGAGACGCGCAATCCGGCGCTGCTGCCGGTGCTGGAGCGTTGGGCGGAATGGGTCATGTACGAAATGCCGCGTACCGAACAGGGCGGCCTGCAGCATATCGTCTACAACAATGAGAACCACCAGCAGCTGTGGGACGACACGCTGATGATGAGCGTGCTGCCGCTGGCGAAAATCGGCAAGCTGCTTAATCGTCCGGAGTATGTCGAGGAAGCAAGCTATCAGTTCCTGCTGCACGTACAGTACCTGATGGATCGGGAGACCGGTCTGTGGTTTCACGGCTGGAACTTCGACGGCCGCCACAATTTTGCCAGGGCGCGCTGGGCGCGCGGCAATAGCTGGCTGACCATCGTCATCCCTGAGTTTATCGAGCTGATGGGCTGGCCGGAGCAGCACGCCACGCGCCGTTTCCTGCAACAGGTGCTGGAGAGCCAGGTCGCCGCGCTGCGTCAGTGGCAGCATGAGAGCGGACTGTGGCATACCCTGCTTGACGATCGCGACAGCTACCTGGAAGCATCCGCCACCGCGGGCTTCGCCTACGGTATTTTAAAAGCGGTGCGCAAGCGCTACCTGTCGCGCGACTACCTGCCGATGGCGGAGCTGGCGGTGAAAGGCGTAGTGAATCATATCAACGAGGATGGAGAACTGACGCAGGTGTCATTCGGCACCGCAATGGGCAGCGATCTGGATTACTATCGCCAGATTCCGCTGACCTCCATGCCTTACGGTCAGGCGATGGCGCTACTCTGCCTGACGGAGTATCTGCGCGTTTATCTCTGAGTTAATCGATGTCAATCCATGCGCCCCGCTGACGGGGCGCAGTCAGGTAGCTGTTTCCCCGCTTAATTTTTTCCGCGTCATCTTATCTTCTTGTCAGCAACCTGCCCCCTCTATGGCTTTTTTATTCGGCGCTTATGCGCCTGCCAAGCCCGACTTTACCTTATCGCGTAACGGCGTTCGATATTTACACAATTTTCACAGCAACCTATTATCGCCGGAGTGAATATGGAAGAAGCAGCACAAGGAGTGCCCAATGACCGCTTTACGCTTTCCCTGCACAATATTTAAAACACAAAACAGAATGGATGATTACAGCGCGGAGGATCTGCGTTACGGCGATCTGACCGAGCCG
>NZ_JANION010000007.1:0-27588 GCF_024610815.1 Mixta sp. | reverse complement strand
GCTTTAACAGCTGGCGCGCGGCGCTGTCGGCGGCGCTTTGTGTAAAGCGATCCATCAGCTTTTTACGGCGCGTGTAGCGGACGTTAACGACGTTAAACTGCTCCATGCGTCCGATAATAATATCGTCGCTGGTGCCCAACGCGTCGATAAGCTTGTTCTCCAGCGCCTGGCTTCCGTACCAGTATTCACCGGTAGCGACGCGATCGATATCCAGTACCGGACGCATTTGCTGCACGAACGATTTAAACAGCTGATGCGTTTCGTTTAAATCTTCGCGGAATTTATTGCGGCCCTGTTCGGTATTTTCGCCAAACAGCGTTAGCGTGCGCTTATATTCGCCCGCCGTATGCAACTCAACATCAATATCATTGCGCTTCAGCAGACGATTAAAGTTGGGCACCTGCGCCACCACGCCAATCGAGCCGATAATGGCGAACGGCGCGGCGATAATCCGATCGGCCACACAGGCCATCATATAGCCGCCGCTGGCGGCGACCTTATCCACCGCGACCGTTAAGCGGATATTTTTTTCGCGCAGCCGTTGCAATTGCGACGCCGCCAGGCCGTAGCCGTGTACCACGCCGCCTGGGCTTTCCAGCCGCAGCAGCACTTCATCCTGTTCACGCGCCACCGCCATCACTGCGGAAATCTCCTCGCGCAGCGACGAGACTTCGCCAGCATCCATGCTGCCTTTAAAGTCGAGCACATAGAGTGTAGGCTTGTTATCCTGACGCGGCAGCCCTTGCTTCGCGCGCTGCTTTGCCGCCTTCGCCTCCTGTTTCTGCTTTTTCTTTTCCGCTTTTTGCCGCAGCTTCTGCTCATGCGGCAGCAGCGCCGCCAGCAGCATCTCATTTTTCATTTCCCGGTAGCGCTCGTTAAGCTGCGCAACCTGAAGCTGTCCGGCCCGTCCGCGCTTGCGCTGCGTCACATTGACTAAAATGACGGCAATCGCCGCAATGGCGACGACAACGGTAACAACTTTCGCTAAAAACAGGGCATACCAAAAGAGTAAATCCATGCGTTCCGCCTTTGCTTATTTCCTTTCTGAAACCAGTGCGTAGTGTAGCCGAGTCGGTCCGCTTCGTCGCCTGTAAAGCAGCGCGGCACCCGAAATGGCGGCGGCGACGTTGAACTGAAATGCGTTTTCAGGCATAACACCCCTATTAGCCGCCCTCAGCCCTGCTGAGCTATTATCGCCGAGGAAGACGTTTTGCATTATCAACCGAAAAGCGACCTGCTTGATCACCGTATTATTCTTGTTACCGGCGCCAGCGACGGCATTGGCCGTGAAGCGGCGTTGACCTACGCCCGCTATGGCGCCCAGGTTATTTTGCTGGGCCGCAACGCAGAGAAGCTGCAGCGCGTCAGCGACGACATCAGCGCGCTGGGAAAAGCGGCCCCGCTGATCCGCCTGCTCGATCTGTCGGAAGTCACGCCTGAAAGCTGTCGTCAGTTTGCCGATGAGCTGGCGCAGCAGGTTCCGCGTCTTGACGGCGTGCTGCACAATGCCGGGCTGCTGGGCGAGATCGTTCCCCTTGCCGATCTCGCACCGGAGATATGGCAGCAGGTAATGCGCGTCAACGTCGACGCCACCTTTTTCCTGACTCAGGCGCTGCTGCCGCTGCTGCTGAAATCGGAAGCAGGATCGCTGGTGTTCACCACCTCCAGCGTCGGTCGCGTCGGGCGTTCCGGCTGGGGCGCCTACGCCGTATCGAAATTCGCCACCGAAGGCATGATGCAGGTGCTGGCGGAAGAGTATAAAAACCGTAATCTGCGGGTAAACTGCATCAATCCAGGCGGAACGCGCACGAAAATGCGCGCCAGCGCCTTCCCGGAAGAAGATGCCGGCAAGCTGAAAACGCCCGCGGAAATTATGCCGATTTATCTCTATCTGATGGGTGACGACAGCCGCCGTAAAACCGGCGTCAGCTTCGATGCGCAACCGGGCCGCAAACCGGGGCCGGCGGAATAATGGCGCAGGATCGTCACCAGCAGCGCCAGCAGCGCCTGAAAGAACAGGTGGATGCCCGCATCGCCGCCGCCAGCGAAACGCGCGGTATCCTGATGGTATTTACCGGCAACGGCAAAGGGAAAACCACCGCCGCCTTTGGCACGGCCGCACGCGCCGTCGGGCATCAGAAAAAAGTGGGCGTGATCCAGTTTATTAAGGGAGAGTGGCCGAACGGCGAACGCAACCTGCTGGAGCCGCACGGCGTCGAGTTCCAGGTAATGGCCACCGGCTTTACCTGGGAAACGCAGGACCGCGCAGCGGACACCCATGCCTGCCTTGCCGTCTGGCAGCATGCGCGGCGGATGCTGAACGATGAAACGCTCGATTTAGTCCTGCTGGATGAGCTGACCTATATGGTCAGCTTCGACTATCTGCCGCTGGATGAGGTTATTACCGCGCTGCGTCAGCGTCCGGCGCATCAGAGCGTGATCATTACCGGCCGCGGCTGCCATCGCGATATTCTGGCGCTGGCCGACACCGTCAGCGAAATGCGTCCGGTCAAACACGCCTTTGACGCCGGTATTCAGGCGCAGCAGGGCATCGACTGGTAGCCGTGAAGCGCTTTCCCGCAGTCGCTTATCTGCCGGGCACGTCAACGTTAGCGTCGTCGGCAATCGAGCGGCGGCAAGGTAACGCGTCTTTCCGGTGATAACCGGCTGGCTGGAAAGTAAAAAGGCATCCCGGAGGATGCCTTTTTTATTAACCGCGTTTTGCCGGCCGGCGATTATTGCCCAGCTGCGCATGGCGCTTCACGGCGCGACGGATCTGATTTGCTTTGGTGCGGCGGCGATCTTTTTCCACCGGCACCTTGCTGACGATTTCCGGCGGCAGCTCCACCAGCTCGCGCAGGTAGTTTACCGGCTGCAGATCCAACTCGGTCCAGCCGCCGCGCGGCAGGCCTTTCGGCAGCGTAATGTCGCCGTAGCGCACGCGGATCAGACGGCTGACCTGTACGCCTACCGCTTCCCACAGGCGACGCACTTCACGGTTGCGCCCTTCTGTCAGGGTGACGCTGTACCACTGGTTCATGCCTTCGCCGCCGGTGAACTTAATGGTGCGGAACGAGGCCGGGCCATCTTCCAGCTGGACGCCCTGGCTTAGCTGACGAATTTTCGTATCGTCAACCTGGCCGAAAACGCGCACGGCATATTCACGTTCAACCTCACGGCTCGGATGCATCAGGCGGTTCGCCAGCTCGCCGTCAGTGGTGAACAGCAGCAGACCGCAGGTATTGACGTCCAGACGGCCTACGGCGATCCAGCGCGCGCCACGTAAACGCGGCAGGCGATCGAATACCGTCGGGCGGCCTTCCGGGTCGTTACGGGTGCACAGCTCCCCTTCCGGCTTGTAATAAGCCAGCACGCGGCAAACCTGTTGGGCGGATTCGCTGATGGAGACGACATGGCCGTCGATACGGATTTTCACCGTGGCGTTGGGTTCGATACGGTCGCCCAGGGTCGCCAGTTTGCCGTCGACGCTGATGCGTCCGGCAGAGATCATTGCTTCGATTTCACGACGAGAACCGTGACCGGCCCGCGCCAAAACTTTTTGTAACTTTTCGCTCATTGAGCTGCCTCGCTGTCGCCTTCACAGGCGTCGTTTGTTGCTTCTGTCACGGCGTGGCGAGCCATGACCTGAAAGGAGGGATTACCCTGAAACGTTGGTTTTCCAGCGTCCAGGGTCAATGTGGCCGCACAGTATACATGAAGTTTAGTGACTTGCCTGTGTTTCCTCTCTGAGGCTGTAGTTTTCCGCAGCGCTGCCGATAGGCGATTTGGCGATCGTCTATCATAAAAACGAGATCAACACGCGGCCGGTCGGTGATTAGCGGAAGGGACGGCTGTCGCCCACGCCTTCGCGGATCACTTCCGGCGTATCGCTGGTTAAATCCACGACCGTGGTCGGCTGTTGTCCCAGCGTGCCGCCGTCGATAATCAGATCCACCAGCTTGCCGATGCGATCCTGGATTTCCTCAGGATCGGATTCGGTAAAGTCGTTGCCCGGCAGCATCAGCGACGTGGACATCATCGGCTCGTTAAGCGCTTCCAACAGCGCCAGCGCCACCGGATTAGACGGCACGCGCAGACCGATGGTTTTACGCTTATCGTTCATCAGGCGGCGCGGCACCTCTTTGGTTCCTTTCAGAATAAAGGTGTAGCTGCCAGGCGTATTGTTTTTAATCAGGCGAAATGCGCTGTTATCAACGTGCGCGTAGGTCGACAGCTCAGAGAGATCGCGGCAAACCAGCGTGAAGTTGTGGCTGCCGTCCAGCTGACGAATGCGACAGATGCGCTCCATGGCGTTTTTATCCTCCAGCCGACAGCCCAGCGCATAGCCGGAATCGGTGGGATAAACAATCACGCCGCCTTTATTAAGGGTGTCAACCGCCTGGCTAATCAGACGCGGCTGCGGATTATCAGGATGAATATGGAAAATTTGATTCATAGCTAACCTCTTATCCCCTCTCCGCAGAAGGCATCAACACAGGAAAACGACTCCATACGGCTTCGACGCCGCCCGGCAGCCACAGCTTTTTACCCAGCTCAATCCACGGACAGGGTTGGTGAAAATCAGAGCCCTGAGACGCCGCCAGATTATAGTCCTGTGCGTAGCGTCCCAGCTGGCTGCGTTCGTTTGGCGGCTGCTGGCACTGCGCCACCTCCATCGCATCGCCGCCGACGTCGGCGAAATGCGCAATCAGGCGCTTCAGCCATTTGGCGGACAACCCGTAACGTCCGGGATGCGCCAGCACGGCATAACCGCCGGAATGATGAATAGCATCAACGGCTTGTTTAATTGTACACCATTGTGGCGGCGCATAGCCGGTTTTGCCGCGCGCCAGATAGTGCTTAAAAACATTCGCCATATTGTCGGCCTTGCCCTGCGCGATCAGCCAGCGGGCGAAATGCCCGCGCGTAATCGCGCCGCCTTCCGCCAGCGCCAGCGCGCCTTCCAGCGCGCCGGGGATCTGCGCCTTCTCCAGACGCTCCGCCATCAGTCTGGCGCGCGCCAGACGACATTCCGTCTGTCCCGCCAGAAAATCGACGATAGCGGGATGCGCGGGATCGATGCCGAGACCCACAATATGAATTTCGTGATTTTCCCACAGCGTTGAGGCTTCAACGCCGTTAATTAAATGCAGCGGAAGCTGCCGCGTCGCAATCGCTTCCCTGGCGGCCGCCAGGCCCGCCACGCTGTCATGGTCGGTGATGGCCAGCACGCCTACGCGCATCTCGACGGCGCGCTGCACCAGCTCCGCGGGCGTCAGCAAACCATCCGACGCGCGGGTGTGGCTGTGCAAATCATAAATGGGAAACGCGCTTATCGACGTGGTTGCGGTCAAAATAACTCCTGAGAAACATAACGATTCGACGCATCATAGCGGATTAACCGCTATATAAAAAAGTATTGACATTCACCTCCTGAACCCGTTAACTAGTACACAAGTTCACGCGAGGGTGTCCATGATGATGTTTAATCACGAATTGATGACTGGTTGGTGGCGCGCTTCCGTTCAAGGGCGACGACGTCACGCATAACGATCACCATGCTGATACCTGAGCCCGCCAACAACGCGGGCTTTTTTTTGAGCGAATTTCAGAGAACCGATTATGTTGAATGCAAAACCACAATTAAAACTGATTACCGGATCGGCGCCCTACCGTGAAGATCCCGCCGCGGTTTTCCATCAGCTGTGCGGCGCCCGCCCGGCGACCTTACTGCTGGAGTCAGCGGATATCGACAGCAAGCGCAACCTGAAAAGCCTGTTGATCGTCGACAGCGCGCTGCGCATCACCGCAATGGGCAACCAGGTCACCGTACAGGCGCTGTCGGAGAACGGCGCCCAGCTGCTGCCGCTGCTTGACGCCGCGCTGCCAGCAGAAGTGAAAAACCAGGCGCGTCCCGATGGCCGCCTGCTTGATTTCCCACAGGTTGATGATGAGCAGGATGAAGATTCCCGCCTGAAATCACTGTCGGTGTTTGACGCGCTGCGCATCATCGCCCAGCTGGTTAAGGCGCCGCAGGAGGAGCGCGAGGCGCTGCTGCTCGGCGGTCTGTTCGCCTACGACCTGGTGGCTGGCTTTGAGCCGCTGCCGCCGCTGCGTAACGAGCAGCGCTGCCCCGATTACTGTTTCTATCTGGCGGAAACGCTGTTGGTAATTGATCACCAGCGCCAGAGCGCGCGGCTGCAGGCCAGCCTGTTCGCGCCCTCCACCAGCGAATTCCAGCGCCTGCAGCGTCGCATTCACCAGTTGCATGAACAGATGCTGCAGCCCGCACAGCCGCTGCCGGTGCAACGCGTCGAGGAGATGGCGCTTAGCTGCAGCCAGAGCGATGAAGAGTACTGCGAAGTGGTGCGTTCCATGCAGGAGGCGATCCGCATCGGCGAAATCTTTCAGGTCGTGCCGTCGCGCCGCTTCTCCCTGCCCTGTCCTTCACCGCTGGCGGCCTACGAAACGCTGAAAAACAACAATCCCAGCCCCTATATGTTTTTTATGCAGGACGGCGACTTCACGCTGTTCGGCGCCTCGCCGGAAAGCTCGCTGAAATATGACGCCGCCTCGCGCCAGATAGAAATTTACCCGATTGCCGGTTCGCGCCCGCGCGGCCGCCACGTCGACGGCTCGCTGGACCGCGATCTCGACAGCCGCATCGAACTGGAGATGCGCACCGATCATAAAGAGCTGGCGGAACATCTGATGCTGGTCGACCTGGCGCGCAACGATCTGGCGCGCATCTGCGAACCGGGCAGCCGCTATGTCGCCGACCTGACCAAAGTGGATCGCTACACCTTTATTATGCATCTGGTGTCGCGCGTCGTCGGCACGCTGCGCAACGATCTGGATGTGCTGCACGCCTATCGCGCCTGCATGAACATGGGCACCCTGAGCGGCGCGCCGAAAGTGCGCGCGATGCAGCTTATTGCCGGCGCGGAAGGTACGCGCCGCGGCGCTTACGGCGGGGCCGTCGGCTACTTTACCGCCAGCGGCGATCTCGACACCTGCATCATCATCCGTTCCGCCTGGGTAGAAGATGGCATCGCCACCGTACAGGCTGGCGCTGGCGTGGTGCTCGATTCGCAGCCACAGGCTGAAGCGGATGAAAGCCGCAATAAGGCGCGCGCGGTGCTGCGCGCCATCGCTACCGCACATCACTGCAAGGAGACGTTCTGATGGCCGATATCCTGCTGCTCGATAATATCGATTCCTTTACCTATAACCTGGTCGATCAGCTGCGTACCTTTGGTCATCGCGTGGTGATCTACCGCAACACCGTTGCGGCCGATACGCTGACTGAACGGCTGCAACAGATGGAAAATCCGGTGCTGATGCTGTCGCCCGGCCCCGGCGCCCCGGCCGATGCAGGCTGCATGCCTGAACTGCTGCGCCGCCTGCGCGGCCGCCTGCCGATTATCGGCATCTGCCTTGGACATCAGGCGATCATCGAGGCCTACGGCGGCCGCGTTAGCCAGGCGGGCGAAATCCTGCACGGCAAAGCGTCCGCCATTACTCATGACGAACAGCAGATGTTCGCCGGATTAAGCAATCCGCTGCCGGTGGCGCGCTACCACTCGCTGGTGGGCAGCGATACGCCCGATGAGCTGGTGGTGAACGCCACCTTTAACGGTATGGTCATGGCGGTGCGTCACGACGCCGACCGGGTGTGCGGCTTTCAGTTCCATCCCGAATCTATTCTGACCACGCAGGGCGCGCGCCTGCTGGAACAAACCCTGGCCTGGGCGCTGGCATAAGCGGAGGAGAACGCGATGCACCATATTCTGGAGAAATTATATCAGGCGCAGACCCTGACGCAGGCGGAAAGCCACCAGCTGTTTACCGCGATTATCACCGGTCAGCTGGAGCCGACGCAGCTGGCGGCGGCGCTGGTGGCGATGAAAGTGCGCGGCGAGCGGCCGGAAGAGATCGCCGGCGCCGCCTCGGCGCTGCTGGCCGACGCGCGCCCTTTCCCGCGCCCCGGCTACGCCTTCGCCGATATTGTCGGCACCGGGGGCGACGGCAGCAACAGCATTAATATTTCTACCGCCAGCGCCTTTGTCGCCGCCACCTGCGGCCTGAAAGTGGCAAAGCACGGCAACCGCAGCGTTTCCAGCAAATCCGGCTCCTCCGATCTGCTGGCGGCTTTCGGCATCAGCCTTGATCTGCCGGCGGAACAGGCGCGTCAGGCGCTGGACGATTTGAACGTCTGCTTTCTGTTCGCGCCCCAGTATCACACCGGCTTCCGCCATGCGATGCCGGTTCGCCAGCAGCTGAAAACCCGTACGCTGTTTAACGTGCTGGGGCCGCTGATCAATCCGGCGCGGCCGCCGCTGGCAGTGATTGGCGTCTACAGCCCCGAACTGGTGCTGCCGATTGCCGAAACGCTGCGGGTGCTGGGCTATCAGCGAGCGGCGGTGGTGCACGGCGGCGGCATGGATGAGATCGCGGTCCACAGCGCGACCCAGGTGGCGGAGCTGCGCGACGGCGATATCACCTGTTATCAGCTGACGCCGGAAGATTTTGGCCTGCCGTATCACAGTAAGGAATCGCTGGCGGGCGGCACCCCGGAAGAAAACCGTGACATTCTGGCGCAATTGCTCCAGGGTAAAGGCGAACGCGCGCACCAGCATGCGGTGGCCGTCAATGTGGCTATGCTTTTGAAAATATTCGGCAATGAAGATTTACGCGATAACGCCCAGCGGGCGCTGAGCGCCATCGCCAGCGGTCAGGCTTATGAACGCGTGGTCGCGTTAGCAGCAAGAGGCTAAAAATGCAGGAAACCGTACTGAATCATATCGTCAGGGATAAAGCGCTGTGGATCGAAAAACGCAAGCAGACGCAGCCGCTCTCCTCATTTCAACAGCAGCTGACGCCCTCTTCGCGCAGTTTCTATGATGCGCTACAGGGCGCGCGCACCGCTTTTATCCTGGAGTGCAAGAAAGCCTCGCCCTCCAAAGGGGTCATTCGCGAAGATTTTGATCCGGTCGCCATCGCGGAGGTTTATAAAAATTACGCCTCGGCGGTGTCGGTACTGACCGACGAAAAATATTTTCAGGGCAGCTTTGATTTCCTGCCGCTGGTCAGCGCAGCGATTACCCAGCCGGTGTTGTGCAAAGATTTTATTATCGATCCGTGGCAGATCTATCTGGCGCGCTACTATCAGGCCGACGCCATTTTGCTGATGCTCTCAGTGCTGGATGATGAACAGTATCGCCAGCTGGCCGCCGTGGCGCATAGCCTGGAGATGGGCGTCCTGACCGAAATCAGCAACGAAGAGGAACTGGAGCGCGCGCTGGCGCTGGGCGCGAAAGTGGTCGGCATCAATAACCGCGACCTGCGCGATCTCTCGGTCGATCTGAACCGCACCCGTCAGCTGGCGCCGCGTCTCGGCCACGGCGTGACGGTGATCAGCGAATCGGGCATCAACAGCTATGCACAGGTGCGCGAACTAAGTCACTTCGCCAACGGTTTCCTGATCGGCTCGGCGCTGATGGGCGAAGACGATCTGCATCTGGCAGTGCGCCGCGTGCTGCTCGGCGAGAACAAAGTGTGCGGCCTGACGAAACCGGAAAACGCGCAGGCAGCCTGGCAAGCAGGCGCGATCTACGGCGGACTGATTTTCGCCGAAGGTTCGCCGCGTCAGCTGACGCTTGCTGAAGCCCAGCCCATCGCTGCGGCGACGCCGCTACGCTATGTCGGCGTTTTCCGCGACGCGTCCCTGAGTGACGTTGTCACTTATGCGGAGGCACTGTCGCTGTATGCGGTACAGCTGCATGGCCGTGAAGATCAGGATTACATCACTGCCCTGCGCGCCCGGCTGCCGCAGAATACGGCGATCTGGAAAGCGTTGAGCGTGGGAAGCGCCCTGCCGACGCGCGACCTGCAGCACGTTACGCGCTATGTCTTTGACAACGGCGCAGGCGGTACCGGTCAGCCCTTCGACTGGTCACTGCTGACGGGCCAGACGCTGAACAATGTACTGCTGGCGGGCGGACTGGGCGCCGACAACTGCGTCACCGCCGCTCAGGCGGGCTGCGCCGGGCTCGATTTTAATTCCGGCGTGGAAAGCGCGCCGGGCGTCAAGGATGCCAATAAGATCGCCGCCGTGTTTCAGACGCTGCGCGCCTACTGACAGACAACGCCCGCCTGCGGCGGGCGCTTAAAAGGAAAAAGCACATGACATTACTGAACCCCTATTTCGGCGAATTTGGCGGCATGTATGTGCCGCAAATTCTGATGCCGGCGCTGCGCCAGCTGGAAGAAGCCTTCGTCAGCGCCCAGCGCGACGCGGAATTTCAGGCGCAGTTTCTCGACCTGCTGAAAAACTACGCCGGTCGTCCAACCGCATTGACCCTTTGCCGCAACCTGACCGAGGGCACAAAAACGCGCCTTTACCTGAAACGCGAAGATCTGCTGCACGGCGGCGCACATAAAACCAACCAGGTGCTTGGCCAGGCGCTGCTGGCGAAACGGATGGGCAAGACGGAGATTATCGCCGAGACCGGCGCCGGACAGCATGGCGTCGCCTCCGCCCTCGCCAGCGCGCTGCTGGGGCTGAAATGCCGTATCTATATGGGCGCGAAAGATGTCGAGCGCCAGTCGCCTAACGTGTTCCGCATGCGCCTGATGGGCGCGGAAGTGATCCCGGTGCACAGCGGCTCCGCCACGCTGAAGGACGCCTGCAACGAGGCGCTGCGCGACTGGTCCGGCAGCTATGAAAACGCGCACTATATGCTTGGCACCGCCGCCGGCCCGCATCCTTACCCCACTATCGTGCGCGAGTTCCAGCGCATGATCGGCGAAGAGACCAAAGCGCAGGTTCTGGAAGCGGAAGGACGCCTGCCGGACGCGGTGATTGCCTGCGTCGGCGGCGGCTCCAACGCCATCGGCATGTTCGCCGATTTTATCGATGAGAAAGATGTCGCGCTGATTGGCGTGGAGCCTGCGGGTCACGGTATTGAAACCGGCGAGCATGGCGCGCCGCTGAAGCATGGCCGCACGGGCATCTATTTCGGCATGAAGGCGCCGATGATGCAGACCGAAGACGGCCAGATCGAAGAATCCTACTCTATCTCCGCCGGGCTCGATTTCCCGTCGGTAGGCCCGCAACATGCCTATCTGAACAGCATCGGCCGCGCCGACTATGTTTCGATTACCGATAACGAAGCGCTCGACGCCTTTAAGCAGCTCTGCCGGGCGGAAGGCATTATTCCGGCGCTGGAATCTTCCCATGCGCTGGCGCACGCCATGAATATGATTAAGCAGAACCCGGATAAAGAGCAGCTGCTGGTCGTGAACCTTTCCGGGCGCGGCGACAAAGATATTTTCACCGTTCACGATATTCTGAAAGCGCAGGGAGAGATTTAATGGAACGTTATCAGCAGCTGTTTAAACGTCTGCAGGCGAACAAAGAAGGCGCGTTTGTTCCTTTCGTCACGTTGGGGGATCCGACGCCTGCGCTCTCCTTGCAGATTATCGATACGCTGGTGGAAGCGGGCGCCGATGCGCTGGAGCTGGGCATTCCCTTTTCCGATCCGCTGGCCGACGGCCCGACAATTCAGAACGCCACGCTGCGCGCCTTCGCCGCAGGCACCACCCCGGCGCACTGTTTTGAGATGCTGGCGACCATTCGTCAGAAATACCCGGATCTGCCCATCGGCCTGCTGATGTACGCCAACCTGGTATTTACAAACGGCGTGGATGCGTTTTATGCCCGCTGCGAGCAGGCTGGCGTCGATTCGGTGCTGGTGGCCGACGTGCCGGTCGAGGAGTCCGGTCCGTTCCGTCAGGCGGCGATGCGCCATAACGTCGCGCCGATTTTCATCTGTCCGCCCAACGCCGACGACGACCTGCTGCGCGCCATCGCCTCCTGGGGTCGCGGCTATATCTATCTGCTGTCGCGCGCGGGCGTGACCGGGGCGGAAAAGCGCGCCAGTCTGCCACTGAAGCACCTGGTGGATAAACTACGCGAATATAACGCCGCGCCTACGTTACAGGGCTTCGGCATTTCAGAACCGGCGCAGGTGAAAGAAGCGATCGCCGCTGGCGCTGACGGGGCCATCTCCGGTTCCGCCATTGTTAAAATCATCGAACAGCATCACGCAGAGCCGGAAATTATGCTGGCCGAGCTGAAGCGCTTTGTCAGCGGCCTGAAAGCGGCCACCCGCTAATCCCCGTGTGCCTTACGTTCAGTAAGGCACTCTTTATACACATCTTTTTCTGCGGCGGTTTGTATTTTTGCCGATCCTCAACCACACTTAGCTGGCCGTTAATCGCAGCGGCAACAGCTTTTTTCATGACAGGGAGCAGCAAGATGAAATTGATGAAATTTTTTAGCGGCGCTGTGGCGGCCGTCGCAGTCGCGGTAATGCTGAGCGCCTGCGCGCCGACCTCTAAACAGGAAGGCACCGGCGGCTATATTGACGACACCGTAGTGACCACCAAAGTCAAAGCGGAATTCCTGCGCGACGAGTCGCTGAAGGCGCGTGAAATTAACGTGGAAACCTTTAAAGGCCGGGTGCAGCTGAGCGGTTTCGTCTCCTCACCGCAGATGGCGAATCACGCAGTGGAAGTGACGCGCCGGGTGCCGGGCGTAAAATCGGTCGTTAACAATATGCAGATTAAGTAATTTCTCTTTTCAGGCCGCGACGCTGCGGCCTGAAAAACCTGCCGCCTGGCTGTCTGAGCCTCAGAAACGGTAGCCCAGACCGAAGAAAAAGACCCACGGATCGATACGCGTATCAATATTCTGCTGCTTACCGTTGGCTTTGAATTTAACTTCGGTATCGATATCCATATACCAGACCGACATATTCAGCATCCAGTTTTGATCCAGCTCGTAATCCAGCCCTACCTGACCCGCTAATCCCCAGGAATCTTTTACACTGAGATCGCTCAGACCCGCATCACGTCCCGTCTGGTTAAAGTCGGTATCGTAAAAGGTGGTGTAGTTAATACCGGCGCCAACATAGGGACGCAGCTTGCTGTTGCTGTCGAAAAAGTAGTACTGCGCCATCAGCGTCGGCGGCAGCTGGCGCACGGTCGCCAGCGTACCGGTGGCGGCCAGCCCAACCTTATGGCGAAACGGCGTGGCCGCCAGCAACTCGACGCCGATATTGTCTGTCGCCATCCAGGTAAACGTCAGACCCAGCTGCGTATTGTTGTTAACGTCGAACGATCCCATTCCCAGCACATTGTCTGAACCTTCGGTGGGCCTTACGGTAGCGCTGCCCGCACGCATAAAAAAATCACCCGCCTGATGCGCGCTGGCCATTGCCGGAACGGCTGTCAAAAATGCCAATGCCAATGCCAATGCTGCCCTTTTCATACCTGCTCCTTGTGTCATTAAAAGGGGGGTTACCCACTACCTGGTTAGAGGTACCCCAAATGTTCCAGGGCTTTTTACAACGAAAAAACATAAAAATCATCCAGATCAATTTGGTTAACCTGATTAACAAACCGACAATTGATTTGAATCAAAAAACACAGCGCTCACACAAGGTCGTCACGTTTTTGAAATAGCCATTGCAGTAAATTCGCCAACGGATTATTTTGCTGATCTTCCTGTGTGATTTTGGTTCGATGCCTCGGAGGGGCGGGCGATCAAATGAGCGATAATTTTAATCCTTGTGTGTCCTGTGGCGCCTGCTGCGCCCACTTTCGCGTTTCCTTTTACTGGGCCGAGGCCGATGACGCCGGCGGCCAGGTACCCGTCGGGCTGACCGAGCCGCTAAACCTGCTGATGCGCAATATGCGCGGCACCAACGCGCGCGCGCCGCGCTGCGTTGCGTTACAGGGCGAGATCGGCGAATGTGTCTCCTGCGGCATCTATGAACAGCGTCCCACGCCCTGCCGCGAGTTCGCTATGTCCGGCGAAAACGGCGTGGAGAACGAGGCGTGCGACCGCGCGCGCGCGAAATATGGTCTGCCGCCGCTGTTTTCTTCTTCCCTGCCGTCGATTACGGAAAGTTATGTAAGTCTGGGTGCCAGTTCGCCGCCAGACCATGTACAATCGCCGGATCTGTAATCCGGTTATTATCAAAGGAGTGTACATGTCCATCACGGCGGGCTCGCTATACCGTGACACGGGAAATTTTTTGCGCCATCAGCTGGCGACCATTGTGCTGATTGCGCTACTGACGTCATTTATTACGGTGATGATTGGCCATGCGCTGACCCCTGACGCCGATCAGCTTTCCATACTGAGCGAAGGCGACAGCGGCGGCGCCAGTTCGTTGATTGAAGTAATTCAGACAATGACGCCGGAACAGCAGCAGGTACTGCTGCGCGCTTCCGCTGCTGGCACCTTCGCATCGCTGGTGGGTAACACGCTGCTGCTCGGCGCAATGCTTTGCCTGATCCCGCTGGTGTCGGCTGGGCAGCGCATCAGCGCGCTGCGCGCAATCGGCGCTTCCGCCCCGCTCTTGCCGCGTCTGCTGCTGTTAACCTTCCTGATGACGCTGCTGGTGCAGCTGGGCTTTATGGTGCTGGTGATCCCAGGCGTGATGCTGGGCATCCTGCTCTCGCTGGCGCCGGTGGTGCTGGCGGTCGAGAAGACCGGCGTGATCGCCGCGATGCGCGCCAGCTTCCGTCTCGCCTGGGCGAATCTGAAACTGATCGCGCCGGCGGTAGTCGTCTGGCTGCTGGCTAAACTGCTGCTCCTGCTGTTGGCCTCTTCTTTTACCGTATTGCCCGCTAACGTCGCTTCGGTTCTGCTCAATGCGCTAAGCAACCTGGTGTCGGCGGTACTGGTGATCTACTTGTTCCGCCTGTATATGCTGGCACGATAAGACCTGACGGCATACTTCGGTATGCCGTTATGTTTTTCTTCTCAGGCACGATCTGGAATTCACAATGAAGCAACTACTCGACTTTCTTCCCCTGGTGGTCTTTTTTATTTTCTATAAGCTGTACGATATTTATATCGCCTCCGGCGCGCTGATTGCCGCCACCGGCCTGGCGCTGGTGGCCAGCTGGGTGCTCTACCGCAAGCTGGAGAAAATGACCATCTTTACCTTTGTGCTGGTGGCGGTTTTCGGCACCCTGACGCTGGTTTTCCATAATGATGAATTTATCAAATGGAAGGTCACGGTGATCTATACGCTGTTCGCCGTCGCCCTGCTTTTTAGCCAGTTCTTTATGGAGAAACCGCTGATTCAAAGCATGCTGGGCAAGGAGCTGCAGCTGCCGCAGCACGCCTGGCGCAAACTCAATATCGCCTGGGCGCTGTTTTTCCTCGCCTGCGGTCTGGCGAACATCTATGTCGCCTTCTGGATGCCTCAGGCATTTTGGGTGAACTTTAAGGTGTTCGGCCTGACCGGTCTGACGCTGCTGTTTACGCTGCTGAGCGGCGTTTATATTTATCGTCTGATGCCGCAGGATCAGAAATAACGCTTTCCCCGGCGGCGCGCCTGCCGGGTTTTCCCGTTCATACAGAAGATCATGCAATGGATAATAATCGCAAGCCGCAAGGCGAAATGGTGTTACGCACGCTGGCGATGCCGGCAGATACCAATGCCAACGGAGATATTTTTGGCGGCTGGCTGATGTCGCAAATGGACATCGGCGGGGCGATTCTCGCTAAAGAAATCGCGGAAGGACGCGTCGTCACCGTGCGCGTCGATGGCATGACATTTCTTAAGCCGGTGGCGGTGGGCGACGTGGTAAGCTGCCATGCACGCTGTATTCGTACCGGCAGCAGTTCGATGACCATTAATGTCGAAGTGTGGATTAAGAAGGTTTCATCCGAGCCGTTGGGCCAGCGCTACTGTACGACGGAAGCGATTTTCGTTTACGTGGCGGTGGATGAACAAGGTAAATCCCGTCCCTTGCCTGCCGATAAAAGCCACTATCAGGCGCCGGAATAATAACCGCGCGTTAACGGCGGCACAGATACAGAACAGCGCGGCTGCCTTTACCGGCGGCCGCGCTGCTATGAGCGGTTGGCGGTGACGTTATTCGAGGCTGGAGCCGCCGTTGATGCGGAAAACGATGGTCATCGTCAGGTTACTGCCCGGTTTACCACTCTCGTAGCGCCACTTTCTCATCGCCTGTTTCACGTCGCGCTCAAACATATTGCGCGGCTCGGCGGAGAGAATGCGAATATTGTCCACGCGTCCGGCGCTGTCGACATCATACTGCACGCGCACCCGTCCCTCGATACGCAGCGCAAAGGCGCGCGCCGGATAGGCGGGCTTGCTGACGGTCAACGCGCGCGGCCCGGTCGAGATTGACTGCGAAGGCGCGGATGAGGCCTTCGGCGCGGTGGCCGGCCGGGTGGCGGCGCTTTTCGGCGCGTCATTTTCAAACGGCGAAGCGTGACGCGGCTCCGTCTGCGGCTTCACTTCTTTACGCGGCTTCACCACCTCTTTCTTCACCGGCTTCGGTTTAGGCTTCGGCTTGGGCTGCGGTTTAGGGATCGGCACCGGCTCCGGCTTCGGCGGCTCAGGGGCCGGCTGCGGTTCAGGTTCAGGCTGCGGTTCAGGCGCTGGCTGCGGCGCGGGTTGTGGCGCGGGCTGGACTTCCGGCGCCACCAGCGAAACGCTGATGGGCTGTGATGTTTTCGGCGCTTCAATTACCTGATGAAACGAAGCATACAGCAATGCGGCGATCACGCTGCCGTGCAGCGCCACTGAAAGCAACACGGGTATCGATAAGCGGCGGGGTAAAGGAGTCGTCAGCGTCGTCATAACTTTTCGGTCAGTTAAGTGAAGCGCCAATTTTAAATGCAAATAGCAATCAGTTTCAACAACTCACCCAGGGCGGGCGGCAGAAAAAAGCGTAAAACGCGGGTTCGTTGCGACAGGTCAACAACGCATTATCTTTTCATTTGCACAAAACTTTACGATAACTTAACGTAACTGCCAAATTGACCCGCCCCCTACAGGAGTAACTATCGTGCTGTATGTCATTTATGCTGAAGACAATGCCGATTCGCTGGAAAAGCGTAACGCTGTGCGTCCGGCTCACCTTGCTCGTCTGCAGCTGCTGCAAGATGAGGGCCGTTTGATTGTGGCAGGCCCGATGCCTGCCGTTGACAGCAACGACCCTGGCGCGGCTGGCTTTACCGGTTCGACGGTGATCGCGGAGTTCCCTTCTCTGGAAGCGGCCCAGTCCTGGGCTGAGGATGATCCCTATATCGCCGCTGGCGTCTATAAGCAGGTCGCCGTGAAGCCGTTTAAACGCGTATTTTGATTGTCGCGACAATAAATAAAGCGGATTCAGGCCAGCGGGAGAACAGCCAAATGGCCTGTTTTCCGTTGGCTTTGCTCCTGCGAAGCCCCTGTCAGAAAGCAGAGCCGTAGCCACTATAAGTCGTTGCCTGAGCAGATCGTGCGATGCAGGCTGGCTTAATTCATTTTTTCACAGTCGTAGAGGCCGTGAATACGGATCTGATGCTGACTGGTACGCACAACGTCAACATCAAGCGTCGCCCTGCCGTCCTTATTCACATACTTCATGCTGTAGTTGCCCTGAAATTTCGTGGCCGGCACGATCCATTTCATCTGTACATTGTTATAGTCACCCTTCTGCTGCAAAAAAGTGACCTTCTGGCTGAGCGGTTTTACGCCGTTGATTTTCGTCCATCCTGCCGGGGAAGGAATATCGCCAATCTGAAACGGGCCGCAATGGGAGTCGGCCGCAGAGATGAGCGGCGCTGAGGCCATCAACGCGGCAACGGCGGCCAGAATGAATTTCATGTTCATCACGCATACCTTGTGTGGCGCTGTCTTAATCTGATAAAGCGGCAGTGCAGGTGTAGCGATGCGCCCTGCCGCGATCGACACAAAATGCTTACCAAAACTGATTGATGAATAACACTGAACGGCGCTGCTGCTGCGCCAGCTGATGACGGAAGGCGTGAATACGCCGGTAGCGACGCGACTGCCCTTCCAGCCAGCGCGCCCGCTTGCGTTGGGCCTGGCGCAACATGCGCCAGCGAGCAACTTCGTTTTTGCTGCGCTTCATAATACATACCTGATTGCATAACAACGCGCCGCATTATAGATCCTTTTATAACGGACAACATCCTTCTCTGCCGCCCGTTGCCGACAAAGGGTTTCGCAGGGGAGGATCTCCACGTACACTTCCTGCATCAAAGCGCGAACAGGATTTCCACTTAATGACCACATTTTATACGCTAATCAGCTGGCTGTTATTTTTTGGATACTGGTTACTGATCGCTGGCGTAACGCTACGGATTCTGATGAAGCGCCGCGCGGTCACCTCGGCGATGGCGTGGCTGTTGATTATCTACATCCTGCCGTTGGTCGGCATCGTCGCCTACCTCTCTTTCGGCGAACTCTACCTTGGGAAACGACGGGCCGAGCGCGCGCGCACCATGTGGCCTTCCACCGCCAAGTGGCTTAATGATTTAAAAAGTTGCAGCTCGATTTTCGCCACCGAACACAGCGATGTGGCGCGTTCGTTGTTTCAACTGTGCGAAAACCGTCAGGGGATCGCTGGCGTAAAAGGCAACCAGCTCCAGCTGCTTACCAGTACCGATGACACGATGAAAGCGCTGATTCGTGATATTCAGCTGGCGCGTCACAATATCGAGATGGTGTTCTATATCTGGCATCCGGGCGGCCTGGCTGACGAGGTAGCGGAATCGCTGATGGCGGCGGCGCGGCGCGGCGTGCATTGTCGCCTGATGCTGGACTCCGCTGGCAGCGTCACCTTTTTCCGCAGCCAGTGGCCGGCGATGATGCGTAATGCCGGCATCGACGTGGTAGAGGCGCTCCAGGTCAGCCTGCTGCGTGTCTTCCTGCGCCGTATGGATCTGCGTCAGCATCGCAAAGTGGTGTTGATTGATAACTATATCGCCTATACCGGCAGCATGAACCTGGTCGATCCGCGCTACTTTAAGCAGGACGCTGGCGTCGGCCAGTGGATCGATTTGATGGCGCGCATGGAGGGGCCGGTCGCCACCACCATGGGCATTATCTACTCCTGCGACTGGGAGATAGAGACCGGCAAACGTATTCTGCCGCCGCCGCCCGACACCAATATTATGCCGTTCGAGCAGGAGAGCGGACATATTATTCAGGTGATCGCCTCCGGCCCCGGCTTCCCGGAGGATATGATCCATCAGGCCCTGCTGACCGCCGTTTATTCGGCGCGCGAGCAGCTGATCATGACCACCCCCTACTTTGTGCCCAGCGACGACCTGCTGCACGCCATCTGCACCGCCGCGCTGCGCGGCGTGGAGGTGAGCATTATCGTGCCGCGACATAATGATTCGTTGCTGGTGGGCTGGGCAAGCCGCGCATTTTTTACCGAGCTGCTGGAAGCGGGCGTGAAAATCTATCAGTTCGAAGGTGGCCTGCTGCATACCAAAAGCGTACTGGTCGACGGTCAGCTTAGCCTGATTGGCACGGTAAACCTTGATATGCGCAGCCTGTGGCTGAATTTTGAAATTACTCTGGTGATCGACGACGACGGATTCGGCAGTGATTTGGCACACGTGCAGGACGACTATATCGCGCGTTCCCGCCTGGTCGATGCCAGACGCTGGGCCCGCCGCGCCTGGTGGCAGCGGATCGTTGAACGACTGTTTTACTTCTTCAGTCCGTTGCTGTAAAACGTGCGGAAAATGCTATTACGCCTGCGGGCATACAGGACAGATTATGGACTTAAATAACCGTCTTACCGAAGATGAAACGCTGGAACAGGCTTACGATATTTTTCTGGAGCTGGCGGGAGACAATCTCGATCCGGCCGATATCATTCTGTTTAATCTACAGTTTGAGGAGCGCGGCGGCGCCGAGTTGTTCGATCCCTCAGAAGACTGGCAGGAACATGTCGATTTCGATCTGAACCCGGACTTTTTCTCGGAAGTGGTGATTGGGCTGGGCGAAGCGGAAGGCGAGCCGGTAACCGATGTGTTCGCGCGCGTGCTGCTCTGCCGTGAGAAAGATCATAAGCTGTGCCATATCCTGTGGCGCGAATAAGCCCGACAGCGTCCTAACCGTAAAACGGCTGCCCCAGGCAGCCGTTTTTTTCTGATTACAGCGGATCGACCTTCAGGCAGGAAACCGCATGGCGGAAACTGCCCTCCAGCAGCGGACGCGTTTTTGCGCACTCCGGCCCGGCGATCGGGCAGCGGGTACGGAACACGCAGCCCGATGGCGGATTGATCGGCGATGGCAGCTCCCCTTCCAGCAGCTGAATTTGCTTATTCTTTTCGCGGTCGGGATCGGGGATCGGCACGGCGGACATCAGCGCGCGGGTATAGGGATGCTGCGGATTGTTGTAGACCTCGCTATAGGTGCCCAGTTCGACCGCATGACCCAGATACATCACCAGCACGCGATCGGAGATATGCTTCACTACCGCCAGATCGTGCGCGATGAAAATCAGCGACAGCCCCATCTCACGTTGCAGCTGTTGCAGCAAATTCACTACCTGCGCCTGAATCGAAACATCCAGCGCGGAGACCGGTTCATCGCAGATAATTAGCTTCGGCTCCAGAATCAGCGCGCGCGCGATGCCGATGCGCTGGCACTGACCGCCGGAGAACTCATGCGGATAGCGGTTAATCAGGTTCGGCAGCAGCCCCACCTTCATCATCATCGCCTTAACGCGATCTTTTACTTCCTGACGCGGCATTGCGGGATGATAGGTGCGCAGCGGCTCGGCAATAATATCGCCGATGGTCATGCGCGGGTTCAGCGACGCCAGCGGATCCTGAAAAATCATCTGAATATCGCTGCGCGCCTGGCGCCATTCCGCCTCGCTCTGGCCGAGCAAATCACGCCCCAGCCAGGCGACGCGCCCTTCGGTCGCCTTGACCAGACCGATAATAGCGCGCGCCAGCGTCGACTTGCCGCAGCCCGATTCGCCGACCACGCCAAGCGTTTCCCCTTCATACAGACGCAGGCTGACGCCATCAACCGCTTTCAGAGTCTTAGGCGGCTGCCAGAACCACTGCTTGCCGTCTTTAATATCGAAATGCACTTTCAGATCGGCGATTTCAAGCAGAACTTTTTTCTCAGCTACGGCGCTCATACTAATTCCTCCACCGGCTTAAAGCAGGCGCGCAGACGGCCTTCGCCAAAGGCTTCCAGCGGCGGCGCGTTGGCGCAGATTTCCATCGCATAAGGACAGCGCGGCTGGAACGGACAGCCGCCCGGCAGACGCAACAGGTTGGGCGGGTTGCCCGGAATGGTCATCAGCGTCTCGCCATCGGTATCAAGACGCGGCACCGCGCTAAGCAGCCCCAGCGAGTAAGGATGCGCCGGATGATAAAAGACATCGCGCGCTTTGCCATATTCCATGGTGCGGCCGGCGTACATCACCAGCACCTTGTCGCAGATCCCCGCCACCACACCCAGATCGTGAGTGATCATAATAATGGCAGTATTGAATTCGCGCTTCAGATCGTTAAGCAACGTCATGATTTGCGCCTGCACCGTCACGTCGAGCGCAGTGGTCGGCTCATCGGCGATCAGCAGCTTCGGCCTGCAGAGCAGCGCCATGGCGATCATCACGCGCTGGCGCATGCCGCCGGAAAATTCATGGGGGTACATTTTCATGCGTTTGCGCGCTTCCGGCATTTTCACCGCATCAAGCATGCGCACCGCCTCTTCAAACGCCTGCGCTTTGCTCATCCCCTTATGCAGCTGTAATACTTCTATCAGCTGATCGCCGACGCGCAGATAGGGATTCAGCGAGGTCATCGGGTCCTGGAAAATCATCGCCACCTGTTCGGCGCGCAGCTGATTGAGCTGCTTTTCCGGCAGGTTGAGGATTTCGCGGCCGTTGAAGCGCGCCGATCCTTCAATGTGTCCGTTGCTGGCGAGCAAGCCCATCAGCGCGAACGCGGTTTGTGATTTGCCGGAGCCGGACTCGCCGACAATGCCCAGCGTCTCGCCCGCGCGCAGGCTGAAGTTAAGGTTGTTGACCGCCGTCACAGCGCCATCCGGCGTGGAGAAGGTTACGCGCAGATCCTTTACGTCGAGCAGTAAGTCGCTTCCCGCGCTTTTCGCCATCGCTGGCTGAACTTCAATCGTACTCATCGGGAAACTCCTTAACGATCTTTCGGGTCGAGGGCATCACGCAGGCCGTCGCCGATAAAGTTGAAACAGAACAGGGTCACAACCAGGAAGCCAGCCGGCCAGAGCAGCAGCCAGGGCGAAACCTCCATTGAGTTGGCGCCGTCGCTGAGCAATGCGCCCCAACTGCTGAGCGGCTCCTGGGTGCCGAGACCGAGGAAGCTGAGGAAAGATTCAAACAGAATCATTCCCGGCACCAGCAGCGAGGCGTAAACCACCACTACGCCCAGCACGTTCGGCACGATATGCCGCAGCACGATATTCAGCGTGGAGACGCCGCCGACCTGCGCCGCCTCGATATACTCTTTACGCTTCAGGCTCAGCGTCTGGCCACGCACGATACGCGCCATATCCAGCCACGATACCATGCCGATGGCGATAAAGATCAGCAGGATATTTTGACCAAAAAAGGTCACCAGCAGGATAACGAAGAACATAAACGGAAAGGAGTTGAGGATCTCCAGCAGACGCATCATCACCGAGTCGGTTTTGCCGCCCAGATAGCCTGCCAGCGTGCCGTACAGCGTACCCACCACTACCGCCACCAGCGCGGCGGCGATGCCGACCATCAGCGAGATACGCCCGCCGATCGCCACGCGCACCAGCAGATCGCGGCCTGATGAGTCGGTGCCGAAATAGTGGCCGGAGGCCATATCCGGCGCGGCGGACATCATCGCCCAGTCGGTATCGTCGTAGGCGAAAGGCGACATCCAGGGCGCAACGATCACGAACAGCGCGATTAGCAGCAGAATAAACAGGCTGACCAACGCTGCGCGGTTATGTATAAAACGACGGCGTGCGTCCTGCCATAAACTGCGCCCTTCCACTTCCAGCTTTTCACTGAACGTATCAAGAGCTTCGCTATTTTTCTTACTCAATAACATGGCGAGCCCCGGTATTAATAACGAATCTTCGGATCGATAACGGCATAGAGCACGTCAACGATGGCGTTAAATAAAATGGTCAGCGTGCCGACCAGGATTGTCAGGCTCAGCACCAGCGAATAGTCGCGGTTAAGCGCGCCGTTGACGAACAGCTGGCCAATGCCGGGCAGTCCGTAAATGGTCTCGATAACCATCGAGCCGGTAATAATGCCGACAAAAGCGGGACCGAGATAAGAAAGCACCGGCAGCAGCGCAGGCTTTAACGCATGACGCAGCACGATGCGGCGCATCGGCAATCCTTTCGCACGCGCGGTGCGGATAAAGTTGGAGTGCATCACCTCAATCATCGAGCCGCGCGTAATACGCGCGATGCTGGCGATATAGGCGAGCGACAGCGCCACCATCGGCAGAATCATAAATTTCAGCGCCCCACCGTTCCAGCCGCCGCCGGGCAGCCATTTCAACGTAATAGAGAAAATTAATACCAGCAGCGGCGCCACCACAAAGCTGGGAATCACCACGCCGGTCATCGCCACGCTCATGACCGCATAGTCCCATTTGCTGTTTTGCTTTAAGGCCGCGATAACGCCCGCCGTCACGCCCAGCACCACAGCGAAAATAAAGGCGGCCGCGCCCAGTTTCGCCGACACCGGGAATGAACCGGCGACCAGATCGTTAACGGTATAATCCTTATATTTAAACGAGGGGCCGAAATCGCCGTGCGCCAGCTGGACGAGATAATCGACGTATTGTTTCCACATCGGATCGTTTAAATGATATTTCGCTTCGATATTGGCCATCACTTCCGGCGTTAAGGCGCGCTCCCCGGTAAATGGACTGCCGGGCGCGAGGCGCATCATAAAGAAAGAGATGGTGACCAGAATAAAGAGCGTCGGGATGGCTTCAAGAAAGCGACGCAGAATGAACTTTAACATTGCCCGTACCCAATAACATTGGCTTCAGCCCGAAGACCGAAGCCATTTTGCTGACAAAGGGCGACATTACGCCGCCCGGAATCCTGCATTAATGTTTGATGATATAGAGATCTTTATCGTGTGAATTGTCCAGCGGATCTTTACCGGTATAACCGCCGACGTAAGGTTTCACCAGACGCAGGTTTTTGTAGTAGTAGATCGGCACAATAACCGAATCTTCATCCAGCTGCTTCTCCGCCTCGCCATACAGCTTATTGCGCGTCACGTCGTCCTTCGCGCTCAGCGCCTGGGCCAGCAGCTTATCGAACTGCTCGCTCTTATAGTGCGAGGTGTTGTTGCTGCTGTCGGAAAGCATGGTGTTCAGGAAGCTGGTCGGTTCGTTATAGTCGGCACACCAGGCGGCGCGCGCCACATCGAAATTGCCCTGATGACGCGTGTCGAGGAAGGTCTTCCACTCCTGATTTTGCAGCTTCACGTCGACGCCCAGGTTCTTTTTCCAGATGGAGGCGGCGGCGATCGCCAGCTTTTTATGCAGGTCGGAGGTGTTGTAAAGCAGACTGAACGACAGCGGCTTGTCCGGGCCGTAACCCGCTTCCGTCAGCAGCTTTTTCGCTTCTTCGTTGCGCTGCTGCTGCGTCCAGGTGATCCATTCCGGTTTTTCCAACGTCAAACCTTCGGTAAACGGCGGCGTGTAGCTCCACGCGGGATCTTCGCCCTGCGCCTTCACTTTATTGACAATAATATCGCGGTCGATGCCCAGCTTCAGCGCGGTGCGCACGCGTACATCGTTAAACGGCGGCTTCTGGTTATTGATTTCGTAATAGTAGGTGCAGAGATACGGGTCGGCGTGGATCTCCTGCGGGATCTCTTTTTTCAGTTTCTGATAAAGCTCAATCGGCAGGTAGTTATAGGTCATGTCGCTGCCGCCGCTGCGATAGCGGTTGGTATCCGTTACTTCTGACGAGATCGGCAGGAAAGTCACTTTATTCAACACGGTGTGCGCGTTGTCCCAGTATTGCGGATTACGCTCCAGCACCAGACGCTCGTTGATCACCCACTCTTTCACCTTAAAGGCGCCGTTGCCGACAAAGTTTTCCGGCTGCGTCCACTTATCGCCGAATTTTTCCACGACCGGGCGGTAAACCGGGGACATGGAGTGGTGAATCGCTAACTTAATAAAATAGGGCACCGCTTCGCTCAGGGTGACTTCCAGCGTATGATCGTCGGTCGCCTTCACGCCCAGCGTATCCGGCGCTTTTTTACCGGCAATAATATCATCCACATTCAGCAAATGGCCGTACTGCAAATAGCTGGCGTAAGGCGATGCGGTTTTCGGGTTAGCCAGGCGCTGCCAGCTGTAAACGAAATCCTGCGCCGTTACCGGCTCGCCGTTTGACCATTTCGCATCTTTACGCAGGTGGAAAATCCACACCTTGCCGCCCTCTTTGCTTTCCCAGCTTTCCGCCACGCCCGGCTGAATTTTGCCGTCGGCGTCGTTGATTACCAGGCCTTCATAGAGGTCGCGACTGACGTACGCTTCAGGCACCCCTTCCACTTTATGCGGGTCGAGCGACTGCAGCTCCGCGCCGTTTCCTCGGGTCAGCTCCTGTTTGTCCGCCAGCTGCACGCCCGCCGGCACGTTAGCCGCCAGCGCATGCGTTGCGGTCATCGCGCTCAGCGCGGCCATAATGCCCAGTGCAGCCAGGCTTTTCTTTGTGATGTTGGTCATGTTTACTCCAGTTTTTTTATAATAACCACGGCGTCTGCCTGTGGCTTCCCCCGCTGTACGGGCAACCTGTCGCGGTCTTCGGAACCTGAAGCCGGACAGGGTCTGCTCCCTGTTTCAGAGCTGTCATCTTCTGGCGCCCGGTCTACGCCGGGCGGTAAGTTAATGTTTGATAATGTAGTAGTGCTTAATGTCCTGCCGGTCCTGCGGATCATGGCCGGTATAACCGCCGACCCAGGGTTTGACCAGCCGCACGCTAACGCGGTAATAGACCGGCACCAGCGCTGAATCCTTATCCAGCTGCGCCTCCGCCTGCTGGTAAAGCGCTGCGCGCTGCTTCGCGTCGGCGGCGTTAAGGGACTGGGCGATCAACGCATCAAACGCCGGGCTGCGATAAAAACCCGTATTGGTGGAAGCGTCGCTGAGCATCATATTGAGGAAGGTAGATGGCTCGTTATAGTCGGCACACCAGGTAGCGCGCGCGACGTCGTAATTGCCTTCATGCCGGGTATTCAGCATGGTTTTCCATTCCTGATTTTGCAGCGTGACGTTAGCGCCAAGGTTCTTTTTCCACATCGACGCGGCGGCGATCGCCTGCTTTTTATTCTGATCGGAGGTGTTATAGAGCAGCGTAAAGGAGAGCGGCTTTTGTTCGCCGTAGCCCGCCTGCGCCAGTAGCTGCTTCGCCTGCGCGTTGCGTTCCGCCTGCGTCAGCCGAAACCAGGCCGGAGCGCTGAAATGGCCGCCGTCGATATAGGGAGGCGTGAGGCTGAAGGCGGGGATCTGTCCCTGCCCCATCACTTTCTCCGCAATGATCTGGCGATCGAGCGTGAGCTTTACCGCGGCGCGCACGCGCGCATCGTTAAACGGCGCGCGCTGGTTATTCAGCTCGTAATAGAAGGTGCAGAGATAGGGGCTGACGCGCACCTGAGATCCCAGATCTTTCTTCAGCATCGGAAACAGCTCTGGCGAAATAGCGCTGTTGGTAATATCGACGCCGCCGCTGCGGTAGCGATTGACGTCGCTGGTTTCCGAGCTGATGGGCAAGAAAGTTACCGTTTCAATAACCGTATGCGCATTATCCCAGTATTGTGGGTTGCGCTTCAGCGTGATCTTCTCATTCACTACCCAGTTGTTCAGGATAAAGGCGCCGTTGCCGACGTAATGCTCCGGCCGCGTCCATTTATCGCCCCACTGCTCTATCGTCGGACGATAAACCGGCTTCAGCGCGGTATGGGCCAGCATGGCGGTAAACCAGGGTACCGGCTGGCTGAGCGTCACCTGGAAACGGCGGGCATCCAGCGCCTTTACGCCCAACGCCGCAGGCGGCAAACGTCCGGCAATAACCTCATCCACGTTGGCGATATGCGCATATTGCAGATAGCTGGCGTAAGGGGATGCTGTTTTCGGATCGGCAAGCCGCTGCCAGCTGTAGACAAAATCCTGCGCCGTCACCGGCTCGCCATTGCTCCAGCGCGCCTCAGGACGCAGAGTAAAAGTCCAGACGTTCTGCTGCCGATCCCACGACTGAGCCACGCCTGGCACCAGTTGCCCTGCGCTATCGGTCGTTATCAGCCCTTCCAGCAAATTGGTAATAACGTCACTTTCCGGTACCCCTTCGGTTTTATGCGGATCGAGCGAGGCGACCTCGGTTCCATTATTAATGGTAATCGATTGATCCTGCGCCAGCTGCGTACCCGGCGGTATGCTGGCTGCCTGCGCATTGCATAACGAAGCAAAAACGATCGCCGTTGCCAGACTGCCACAGCGCTTAAGCTTAACTGTTGTCATTAATACCTTTGCTCTTGGAGCGTCACCGTGCAGGCTGTTAAGCAAAATCCGTTCTCACTTTACCGGGCTCGGAAAAAAATCTTTTACCGGAAATTAACAGATGTCTTTTTTTTGCGCCAAACACAAATATGAAAAATGTTAGCTGTTTCTCTTTTATCATGTTCATTCAGAAGCTGAAAGCGTTATTT